>NZ_PDDM01000013.1 GCF_002914585.1 Pseudanabaena sp. BC1403 | reverse complement strand
CCCTACGGGAAAATAGCTCGATGCCAAGCTTAATTTTAAAAAGCAGGAAAGAGATAGTTAACATTTAACATTGTTATCTATCTCTTTTTTGCTTTCTGCCTTGTAGGTATATAAGCTTAAATTCTTATATAGGTTTTGCTACAGGACGATGAAAGAATTAACTTTCATCGCCTTTTTGTTATTTAATAAATGCGAACTTGCCGCTATTACCGTCAGCATCCATTTTGATTTGAGCGACAAAGAATTGTTTCTGGACGATTTCACCTTCAGGAGTGAAGGATATTTCACCGAGAGGAGTAACGTATTTGCCTGCTAGTAATGTTTCATTTAGCTGTGTGCGGAGTTGTGGTAGTGCTAGTGTACTTAGCTTAGTAGTTTTATCGATAATACGTAATGCTTCGATAAATACTTGGACTCCTGTAAATGCTTGAGCACTAAACTGTGGTGGTTCTTTTTTATTTTGTTCAGTGTAGAGTTGACGGAATGCAGTATTGACTTCGTTCTTCAATTCAGGGCTATAGGCTTGAGCAATGATGATTCCATCACAGAGCGCTTTACATACTGGCAGAATATTGGACGTGTTTAACCCATTTCCGCCGATAATTAGACCTTTATATCCAAGTTCACGCAACTGTTTGACGAGATTTCCTCCATCGGCTGATAATCCTGAAATGATAATTAAATCGGGTTTGATGTTAATCGCATTAGTTACTTGGGATTGAAAATCAGTGTCAGTAGTTTGGAAGGTCTGTACGGTTGCTAGTTCTAAACCTTTTTGCTTAACGGTCTCTTGGAAAGTACCTGTTTCTGATTTACTAAAAGCATCGTTTTGAGCGAAGAAGACGGCGACTTTCTTGATTTGAGGATTGATTTTGAGAGCGGCATCGATCGCATTAGGAGCAACTACAGCAACGGGAGCTGATACACGCGAAATATATTTACCGATTTGAGGAATTCCTTTAGCAGTATTTGAGGGTGCGATCACGGGTACGCCTGCACGTTCTGCAATCGGATCAGCACTAAATGCTTGTTGTGAGAGTGTGGGACCAACGATACCAACAACTTTATCTTGAGAGATTAGCGTATTAAAAGCGTTAATTGCACCTTGTTCATCACCTGCTGTATCTTGGAGAACTAAACGAATCGGTGTGCCATTGACTCCACCTAATTTATTGAAATAAGTCTCAGCAATTTTGACCCCTGTGACCTGTTCCTGTCCTAGTAGGGCAACGTTGCTAGTTTGGGCAACGGCTATGCCAATGGGGATTGAGGATTGATTGCCGCTTGTTGTGGGACTGTTGGGAGTGATGGTATTATTGTTAGCTGGAGTACAAGCCACCGCTAGCAAGCAGGACATAAATGTAGCGATCGCATAGCTAAAAAGTTTTTTCATAGATTCTACAAAATCATTATTCTGGAAAATAGATTACCAAAATAGTGATCGCTTAATAGAGTTCATTCAAATATTGTGACTAGTTTGACAGGAACTCAAATATTTTTGTCGCTTTAGCTGTCTTAATACGAAATATATTAGAAGATATTTTCCATATTTAAAAATATTTGGTAAATTTGTCGCTCTATAGGTAATTAGCAACTAATATTTCGCCCTTTGTACTTTGGTGCGCTTTAATGAAAAGCAGATAACTATTTAGAAAACTGCGCAAAATAGAGTTTCTCAGTAATTATCCATAATTTACTAAATTAAAAATCAATCTATGCAACGGATTTTAGTTATTGAAGATGAAGATGAGCTTAGGGGCATAATCGTTGATATTTTGAAGGATAAAGGATTTATAGTTGCAGAAGCCAGCCATGGAAGAGCTGGATTGCAAGTGGCTCAAAAATTTTATCCGAACTTAATTATTTGTGATGTTGATATTCCTGATTTAAACGGCTATATAGTCTTGCAAGAATTACGCCTAGATCCAGAGATAGGCAATATTCCTTTTATTTTTTTAACGGATTTCCTGAGTATTGATGAGTGGCGAAAGGGGATGAAACTTGGAGTAGATGACTATCTGGCAAAACCGCCTCAGGCTCGTGAGTTAGTAGCTGCGATCGCCTTTCAACTCAGCAGATATGCTCAATATGCTCAGCATCATACTAATATTCATCATGTTGATAAGAAGGAGAAAAATTTCTATAAAAAGAGACTTTCTGAAAAACTAAGGCTGACACCACGCCAGCATAGAATTTTACAATTATTCAATCAAGGAAAGTCCATAAAAGAGATAGCTGATGAACGATCTATCAGTTTAGATGTGGCAAAAGTATTAGAAGATATATCAGTAAGGTTAAATCATCGCCTTAATTTAAATGATCAACCTAATGATCAACTATTACAGCAACTTCAACAACCTCTCAGCCAAGAAAATCCTAGCTCTGATGATAAACGGTTAACTCCACGCCAACGTGAAATCTTAAAGCTTGTAGCAAATGGAATGACAACTAAAGAAATTGCGAACTCATTATATATTAGTGTCAAAACGGTTGAAACCCATCGTGGTCAGTTAATGGATCGCCTCAATATCCATGATCTTGCAGGGTTAATTCGCTATGCGTTTCGTACAGGACTGATTGATTTGTATGAAGATTAGCTTAGAGATAAGTTTGATCTTGTATAGGTGGATCAAAGTGGAATACCCAGAATCAAACAGAAAACTTATAGCTGTAAATTTAGTTCTAGAAAAGTCTTGGAATCTGAATTTATTTCTAAGGTTTTGGGTTGGACAGGATTACCATTAGTAAATAAGCTATAAATACCTATATTTAAATCTTCTAAATAGTAAATTCCAGCATTGTTAGTTATTGATGTAACTCGTTTTTGGGGATTGCTCTGGGATACAAATTCCACACTCACTCCTATCATAGGCTTTCCTTCTTTATTTATCACCCTTCCAGTAACTACATAGGATGGAACAAAAGGGATTAAAACAGTTGTGTAAGCACCAGGAGCAACTGTAACTGCATAGACTGACTGTAAGGATTTCCACCCAAGAGGAAAGCCTGCTGGATCTAGGTCTAATCGATAAGTATTTGGTGGCAGCTCAAATAAAGCTCCTTCACTAACAATTTTTGGGCGAGATATTCCAAACCTATTAAAAGTTTGATGATTAATTAGGAATAGTGCTTCTATCTCTTCAGTGTAAAGACCTTCTTCACCATCTCGAATTCCATTGTTGTTTTTATCAAAAAATGGCTGTAAGAAGATACCTCCCTGAGTGCGTAACTTATCTAATTTTGATTCGTCACTACTCAAATCTACGCCAGATTGCAATAAAATACTAGTGAAGAGACTAAGACTAATCGAAGAATTATTATTATTTAAGCCAACTTGACTATAGGCTAGTCTTAACCCTACTCCCGGGAGAATAGCTGTAGATGCAGATGCAATTAATCCATTTCCTTGAGAGCTAACACCATAACCAATTGATAAGTCTAATAAACTCTTGCCATCTCTATCCGTCCAAGGAGTCCGATAAACTAAATTAAGACTTCCTAAATATTTGTTGTCACTAGTCTCATAGTTAATACTAATGGCAGTATCACTAGAAGTAAAGGAACGTTTATTAGCGAGGTTATAGATCAATTCAGAAGAAATTTGTTGACCGTATTTATTAATACTGAATAAAAACGGAGCTAAATTAGCACGTAAAAATCCATTAAATCCCTTGTCAGTATTGTAACTTAAACTTAAGAATATCGGATTTAGATTTAAGTTAAGCCCTGATTCTAAACTATTGTTTATTCCACCAGAGTACCAATTGGAAAATAGAGCAAATTGTGGACTTAATGTCCAGTATACGTTGGAAACAAAAGATTTTTCGTCACCTCCAAGTCTTAAGCTGAAACTATTGGTTATATAGCTAATATCAGCATTAAAATTAATTTTATAACCAACCAATGCTCCAACTCTAAAAGTTAGAGGTGAATTCATAGGTTGATATAGTATTTCGCCATATGATTGAGTATAGGAATCATAGACTAATCCAGCGCCAAAGGTGATTTCATCTGTTAGTCCCAAATAATAAGCTAATCCACCTTTAAAGTCACCAGGATTACCGAAGAAATTGTCATTTCCTGAAATACGATTTGCCCCTGCACTAATAATAAAAGCTGATTTTCCTTCACTAACTTGAGTTTGTAAATTACGGTAATTTAAAGAAACTTCTTCTGGCGTAGTACTTAAGTTTCCTGATGGATAAAGTAGGAGCTTATAATTAATATTTCCACTACCCGTTAAAGAGTTATTAGCAGTCACCACGTTATTGAAATAGTATTTCCCAGAACTATCTACGAGTTTTTCTGCAACAATCAAAGCGCCATTTTGGGTGACTAATTGAACTAAAGTGCCAGGGGGAGCTTCACCTGCAATGTTGCGGACTAATTCGTTGGCACTAAGCCTTTGTTGAGGTGTTACGCCACCATAGGAAAAATTGGCATTATTTGCTGCTGTGTAACCTAAACGCTGAATTAATGTCACACCAAAATAATCACTTTGGTTGCGATCAAATCTACTCCAAAATGGTGACTGAGTACCTATTAAATAGTCTGAATAAGGACTAGGATGAAAATATTGCAGTTCATTTAGCTGCCAACTGGTAATTCCATTGTTATTAAGTTGCTGAGTCCTTGAGAATAAGCTCCCGCCAGCAATACTACCTATAGTTTTAAATTCTGAGTTGGCATTGAAATTACTATTAGAAATATTATTAAAACTATTATTAAAATTATTAGGGTTTTTAGTTTGAATTTGATTTAAATTCGTTCGTAAAGAAATTCCCGTAAGACTGAAAAAAGGAGGTAGAACTTGTTGTAACCCATCTAAGTTAACTGGAGCTTCTTGTTCTTGATATGGTCTATTGCTAATTCTGGTAGTTAACCAAGATGGAGAAAAAACGATCGCATATTCGGCTAGACTAAATTCAACGGGGGTTTTTAACAGATTTCTAATTTGCTCGATAGAAATGGCTTGACCAATATCTGGATCATTAATGAGGACTTTGGGATCAATTGTAATGATTGAGCCTACGGATCGTAATTCCAGATGCCCGTCATCTTTGGGAGTCACATTGAATTGTAAGGCTTTGGTTACATCTGCAAATGGAATTAGCCAGTTGTTAAAATCAATAGCTTCTTTCCCATTTTCTAAGCCTTTGACTGTTACGGAAGGAATGACATTATTTGTCCCAAGATTAACGCCCATTGGTAAAATGGAAAATTTTGGGGATGATTTGGGGCTTGGCGTGGGGCTAGTTGGAGTAACGGGAGGAGTTTTAGAAGTTAGATTTTGCTGATTTGCTGGAATCGTAATTTTTGGATGCGTAGGCTGATTACTAGAGGTTTCTTTCTTTACCCCTTGAGCATTGACTAGTACATCCATACAGAAAACGCTAAGAAATACACTGATCGTGCAAATTTTCGCTGTATTTAGGCATAAATTAACTAGCCTTGTATGAGTCTCGGATACAAGCTTCATGTTTATGGAGTGTTGATAAACTCAGCTGCTATGGAATAGTAACTGGAAAATTGAACGGTACTTGTGTAGGATTAAGCGGATCTCCCCAAAACAATTCTCCTGTAAGTTGATATTTCCCAGATGGGATAGTCTCTTTTTGATGATTTTTGGAAATGGTGATGGGGATATTTCTCATTCCTTCAGAAATAATAGTAATCGTAGAAATTTGCCCATCTAAACTTTGTTTTCCCTCTTGCTTTAATTCCCATTTGCCTTGAGTACGGACAGTAACGTTCCCTTCATTGTGAACTGACAAATAGAGCTCTTTAGTTTTAGTATCGTAGTTAATTTCTTTGGGAATTAAGCTTTCACGAATTTCACCTTGACGAACATATACTACTACTCCAACGCGGGTATTAAGGCTCAAACCTCCTGTCTTATTGAGATTATCTGGTGGCTTGACAGGCTCAGCAAAAATGACAGATCGATACTCCCCTAAGTTCATGCTAGGCAAGAGTCGGGCTAATAATCTAACCCTACGGGTTTGTTTTGGTTCTAAAACTACTTCGGTTGGAGAAAAAATGAGATAGGGTGATAAATCATTTGGACTAGAGTCTAAAACTTGGAAACCCTTAGAACCATAGGTAAAGGGATTGGCGTATAACTTCATTGTTGCGACAGCATTACCAGTATTAACTAGGGTAATAAAACCTGTGGCAGTTCCTTGCTTGGCTTTAGTAGTTATGACTAGAGGCGATATATTAACTTGAGCGTCGGCTGGTTTTTGGGAGAGTAACAATCCCCAAATTCCAATACTTGTAATAACGGAAATACTTTGCTTGATGGATGGTAATTTCAACATTAGTTATTACGTCTTGATAATTTTAAGGTGAAGTTATATTTATAGTGACTCCGTAAGCGTAAGTACCTGCAAAGAATTTATTGGGTCTTGTTGATTGCATACTTATTGCCATAGGAGTAGTAGACGATCCTGAGAAGGTATCAGTTATACTGGCATTCTGATTTACACTCTTGTTTCCACCATTGCTATAGGTTAATTGTGCTGTTGTCGTAGTACCAGAAGGATCTGTCTTGGCTGAGCCACTAATTGAATTTAAAATGGCATTCGATAGACTAATAGTAACGCCAATACTGCTAACAGTATTATCAACTACTAGGCTACATTGTGCAGGAGTTGCTGTAATAAAAGTATATTGACCACTTAGCGCTAGGCTACCTGTGGAAGGGCAGGTCAAAGATAGTTGTGCAAATACTTCAGAAGGATTAAGGCTAGGTATTACTACAAAAGCTACAAAAATTAGTTTTCTCATTTGTCTTTTTCTATAGCAATCTGAAACGGCTTTAATCTCTTTTAGTAGGGAATATATTTAGCGATGATTACAAGAGGTTTAAATATTAACATCTTGTAAATAACTTTAGTATTTTAAAAATTGTAACCGATAACTTGTTTATACAGGTTATCGGTTATTAATTGTTACTTTTAGCTAAAGGCAAAATCTCTTAACTATTTTTTGTACAAGTGCTTGAAATGCTGACTAAAATTTGTTTGAGATTTGGCAAAGTGGAATCACATATTGATCTTTGCTTGGATTAGTTAGGAGTCACAGTTACAGTAGCAACAGCAGTATAAACACCATCTAACAATTCTTGTCCAGTAGCTTGTGGATTCCATTCAGATAGAACATTAATGCTGATGTTACCCTGAGTATCTGTAACCCAACCAGTACCAGTAACTTTAGCAGTACCTGCACCATTAGCATTTGCAGTATCGGTTGCTAGATTTGCATTTAAGATTGTAGTTGTGTGAGTACCTGCAAGCAAAGTTGCGTTTGCTGGTGCAGTGGGTTGAGTCAATGCAACATCGGTTGATACGCCTACGGTATCACTGTTGCAGTTAAATACAGCGCTTTGGTTTGCGGAGAGCTTTAAAACACCGCCAGCACCCGAACCTGTATAAGCACTTGCTGTGTAAGCCAATTTACTTGTTGCATTATTTGCGAAGCCAGTCTGTACAGCACATGATGGATCGATAGTTCCAGTAAAGCCCGCAGTCGAGTTAGCTGTTGTAGGAGCAGCAAAAGCGGCAGATGCTGTGAAAGATGTAGCGACAGCAAGACCAGAAGCAACCAAAACGCGGCGAAGTGAAGTAGATAGCATGTGTTTTTCCTCTCTTTTTAGTTTCAATGAGATGGTTTTATCCATCTATAAATAGTTCTTGAATGAATACTTTTTAAGAATTGATATAGCGTTGGAGCTTTGTCTCCTTTGCCGTATCTTTCTTCCCCGTTTCCTATGTATGTAATCTATCGCTTTTATCTAGTTGTGTATATCAGGGTATTCCCTGATATTAATCCTTAAGTGTAATTACTTACTATGGCAACCCTAATCCATATCAAGTAGCTAGGCATAATTAAATATAAAAACCAAAACCCTGTACCACCCGCAAAGCAGGTGGTACAGGGTTTGATTCTACTTTTTAATTGTGCCGATTTGTACAAGTGCTTGAAATGCCGACTAAAATTTGTTTGAGATTTGGCAAAGTGGAATCATATATTGATCTTTGCTTGGATTAGTTAGGAGTCACAGTTACAGTAGCAACAGCAGTATAAACACCATCTAACAATTCTTGTCCAGTAGCTTGTGGATTCCATTCAGATAGAACGTTAATGCTGATGTTACCCTGAGTATCTGTAACCCAACCAGTACCAGTAACTTTAGCAGTACCTGCACCATTAGCATTTGCAGTATCGGTTGCTAGATTTGCATTTAAGATTGTAGTTGTGTGAGTACCTGCAAGCAAAGTTGCGTTTGCTGGTGCAGTGGGTTGAGTCAATGCAACATCGGTTGATACGCCTACGGTATCACTGTTGCAGTTAAATACAGCGCTTTGGTTTGCGGAGAGCTTTAAAACACCGCCAGCACCCGAACCTGTATAAGCACTTGCTGTGTAAGCCAATTTACTTGTTGCATTATTTGCGAAGCCAGTCTGTACAGCACATGATGGATCGATAGTTCCAGTAAAGCCCGCAGTCGAGTTAGCTGTTGTAGGAGCAGCAAAAGCGGCAGATGCTGTGAAAGATGTAGCGACAGCAAGACCAGAAGCAACCAAAACGCGGCGAAGTGAAGTAGATAGCATGTGTTTTTCCTCTCTTTTTAGTTTCAATGAGATGGTTTTATCCATCTATAAATAGTTCTTGAATGAATACTTTTTAAGAATTGATATAGCGTTGGAGCTTTGTCTCTTTTGCCGTATCTTTCTTCCCCGTTTCCTATGTATGTAATCTATCGCTTTTATCTAGTTGTGTATATCAGGGTATTCCCTGATATTAATCATTAAGTGATGTTATGTGGAACGCAGATCATGAATCGCTTGCTGGTAGAGAAGCAGGGCAACCACGGGGTGCTTGCCCCTACACCAAAATTTAAAGGTTATAGCTATAGCAAAGCTTACATTTCTCCCCCGTTGCCTATATATGTAATCTATCGCCTTTATCTAGTTGTGTATATCAGGGAATACCCTGATATTAATCCTTAACTGATGTTATGTAGAACGTAGATCATGAATCTCTTGCTGGTAGCGAAGCAGGGCAAACACGGGGTGATTAGCCCCTACCCCCAAATTTAAAGGTTATGGCTATCTCTTATATTGCTATAAACAACTATTTCTGACGACAGACTGCTAAGCGGTAGAAAACAGGATCGATCAAATTAAATCCTTCCCAAAAAAATAAACTGGGTAAATGTCCTTGTGGTGCAGCGATCGCAAAGGTCAAATTCTCATATTTGCGCCATATTTTCGGAGAAAATTCTAGATTTAACCAACGTGGTTTACGCCATCCGACGCGATCGGCAAACTTCTCATAGACCTTAGCAAATTCCCAATAGTTATTTTCTTCATAGATCAATCTACCGCCAAGATTTCGCCAAATCTGCTGTTGGGTACTCCACCCAAAGCGATTATTGCTGGATTTCATCCATGCTTGATCGATCGCAATCCAGATATCACAGGAAATCTGCTCAATATCATTGGGAGTTAGTTGCGCAATTCTATTTTTATTGACAAGTGCCAAAATAATTTCATTCGTTAGCCGATCGCCTTCTTGCCATTGCCCTAGATCTAGCGCTTCAATTAATTCTTCTATTTGAGGACTATTGCCTAGAGGAATATAACTAACTCCTAAACTACCAGCATTAATATCTGCATTAATCGCTAAAGATTGCAGATCATGTAAGACTTCGTTAGCAGAACGATAGCGATTGGAGATTGCTCTCTCTAATAGATGATCGAGAATCCTTGCTAAATGACTGGAAATAGAAGTTTGCAGATTTGCTTGCCAAATCCAGCGATCGCTTTCATCATCATATAAATCAAAGGGTGAAATTCCTGTCAGTAAATAAATGCAAGTTACTCCCAAACTATAGAGATCACTTTGAGGGACAGCCTTTCCCCTTGCTTGTTCTGGGGCAATATATTCGGCACTACCGATTAATGTGCCTGTGCGATTGGCGGTATCGGTAGTAAAAGCTTTAGCGGCTCCGAAATCAACGAGAACGAAATTGTTTTGAGGGGAATTGGGAATAGGTGATTGGCAATTGTTTTTTCCCTCATCTTGAACTAATTCAGGAGATGTTAAAGATCGCCTAATAATGTTGTCGGGTTTGATGTCGCGATGGATAACTTGGCGATCATGAATGAATTGGAGAACGGGAAGGATATTTACTAATAATTCGTAGATCTGTGATTCGCTAAATATGCCGTTATGCTGCAATTCGATATAGAGATTTTCACCATCGATAAGTTCTTGTACTAGATATAGACATCCATCTTCCTCAAAATAGGCGATTAACTCAGGAATTTGTGGATGAGATCCTAACGCTTTAAGTTGAGCGGCTTCACTTTCAAATAGAGCGATCGCCTTTTTCATTAACTCAGCCTCTTGAAACTGGGGCAGAAATTGCTTGATTGCACAGGGGTGTCCCAATCGCCCTAAATCTTTTGCTTGAAAAGCTCGCCCCATACCTCCCTGCCCAATTAAGGCGATCGCTTCGTATAACCCTTTAAGCGGCAAGTTTTTACCACAATTCATGCAAAATCTCCCACCTTCGGGATTGTTTGGCTTCTGGCAGCTAGGGTTGAGGCAGTAGGGCATATTTCTGATGGTGGATTTACATTTGTTTATATTAAATGTAAAGTTTAATTAACTAATATAAAGCTTCTGTAGGAAAGGAATTAATCATGATAAATACACCAACTAAAATCTCAGCAGTTGATAAAAATATTTCCAAGACCGATAGCAAAACTGTTGGTCTTAATGTAAATCCTACAGGTGCAGGTGTATTTGGGTTCAGTAACTTTGCTGAGACTTGGAACGGTCGGATGGCTATGATTGGATTAGTTGCGGGCTTTGCTAATGAAGTTTTGACTGGCAAAGGTATTCTCGCTCAAGTTGGTATTACTGGAGGGATTAGTGTTTTGTTTGCACTCTTCTTCACAGGTTTTACAGTTGCTACATTGCTAGGCTACTATGCAGTCAAGGCTACTAAAGACTCAGAGTAACTATAGATATTGCTAAATTTGCTGAAACAGCAATCTATAAATTTACTAAAATATGGAAAACCAAAGATAAACGTCCGATATTGATCAGCGGTTCTCATTATAAAAATCGGTTGTTTGAAAGCCCGCCGTTGGCGGGCTTTCAAACAACCGATTTTGGCATTTCCAGCACCTTCGGTGCTGGAAATGCCAAAATCGGCTTCATAATGAGAATTGCTGGATAGTACTTAATACCAATTCATAAAAGTGTGACAACACTTCTGTGAATTAAAAATCAGACCCTGTAAGGGTTTTAAAAGCACAAAATGGCTGCGCCACTTTGTGCTTTGGTATAATTACAGAGATTTAGGGGCAATAGAAACAAAAGTCTTTTGTTTCTGGATTCAAAAAAGAGATTGTTTACCTCGCTTCAGGCGTTGGGGGCACTTTTTGGGGTGAAGGAATTAGATAAGCAACCACTGCGCCACCGACAAAACCCGCCACATTACGGACTATGGGAATCCACTCGCTAGTACGAACTAGGACAGGACCTAAACCAAAAGAGATAAACAACATTCCCCAAAGTGGGGTAAAAATTAGAGCCCATTTCCAAGCAAAGATTTCGCCTTCTTTCCGAGGATGACCAGCAAACCCAAATATCACGCCACCGACAATGGAAGTAACCAACGTCAAAATCCATTGCTCTTGAGGAATCCCAGGCACAACTGCACAGCCATCTTGATCGAGACAAGTTGCGATCGCATTAATAGCAGACAAA
The DNA here is from genome assembly GCF_002914585.1 of Pseudanabaena sp. BC1403. NCBI lineage: Bacteria > Bacillati > Cyanobacteriota > Cyanophyceae > Pseudanabaenales > Pseudanabaenaceae > Pseudanabaena > Pseudanabaena sp. BC1403. The sequence goes on along the minus strand of NZ_PDDM01000013.1, from coordinate 142,824 downwards.
ATCGATTGATCATATCCCTGCTCACGCACGTAGAACTGATTACCATAACGTGACTGTAGCTCAATCCAAAAGCTGCGTGATAGCAATGGATACACTGCATCACCAACGCTAAAGTTTAGTAAGTTACGTCCGCGTCCATCGGCTACAAGCATAATGCTGCTCTCATCTAGTCCCCAAAATTCTTTGACTGCTCGACCTGGGGTGCGATCGACTTGGGTAAGAACACGCAATTTCCAGCCTGTTTGTTCTTCAAATTTAGTTAACTTTTGATCAAGGGCTATTTCTTCAGAATCAGTTAAAAATCGGCCTAAATCGATTACATTTGTATATTTTTCGGGCAATAACTCTGGTGCATCAAAAGCATGAGCAGTAGGAATATGTGTAAAGGCGATCGCTAATGGCAGAATTATGGCGATCGCGACCACGCTAAATCTCTGCAAATATCTCCATAGAGTTGGATTAGTCATGATTTTTATTAAAGGTTTATCTTAATATTTCTTAATATCTTAGCAACAGTATATAGTTAAAGATACTTTCTCTCCGTATTTTTTTCCTATGGCAAGCCCAATTCAGTGGTATCCAGGTCATATCGCCAAAGCTGAAAAGCAATTATTAGAACAACTAAAATTGGTTGATGTGGTCATTGAAGTGCGTGATTCGCGCATTTTGATGTCTAGTAAGCACCCGAAAATTGAAAAATGGGTGGAGGGAAAGTCTCATATTTTAGTATGCAATCGCATTGATGCCATCACCTCGAACGTAAAAACACAGTGGATGCGATGGTTTACCGAGCAGGATCGCATGGCGTATTTCACTGATGCTCAGGCGGGCAAAGGAATGGTGGATTTGCTCAAGGCGGCTCAAGTTGCAGGCGAGAAAGTAAATGAACGGCGGCACGGTCGGGGCATGTTGCCAAGGCCTGTACGGGCAGTTGTAGTCGGTTTCCCCAATGTCGGTAAATCGGCGCTGATTAATAGGTTGCTAAAGAAAAGGGTGGTGGCGAGTTCCAATAAAGCGGGAGTAACCCGCCAGTTGCGCTGGATTCGGATTTCTGATCAGATCGAGTTGCTCGATACCCCTGGGGTAATTCCACCTTTGCTCCATGACCAAGATGCGGCGATGAAACTTGCTATTTGTGATGATATTGGTCAGGCTGCCTACGACAATGTCTTAGTGGCAGCGGAAGCTGTGGATTTGTTGATTAAGCTCAATGCTAAGTTGAGCAGTCGTTACGTCATCGATCCTGCTACGGTAACTTCAGGGATTGAGTATATTCATGAAGTTGCGGCTTTAAATAAATTTCAAGGCGATTTAGATAAGGTTGCAAGGCTAATTTTGTATGATTTCCGTAAGGGCAAACTAGGGGCGATCGCTCTAGAAATGCCACCTCAATAAGTATCTAAAATTAAATTAGGACTTACGCATCTGCCCTGCAATAAATTGCGGGCTAAAAGCTTAAACCTGCTGAAACAGGTTAGTTTGAGGCTTTCTTTAGTCAGTTTTAACTGACTTACGCAAATCAACCAAGAACTTTAGTTCTTGGTTGATTTGCGTAAGTCCTATGCACTCAAGTGCGGGCTAAAAGCTCAAATCCTTGGAAACGGGTTAACTTAGAAGTATTCTTTAGTCTGATGCAGCACAGACTTAGCAATTTCAACTAGCATTACTCAATCAGATGACAAGCAAAATTTATTTAAAGGGCGTAAGAGCATATGGATATGTGGGATATCTGCCCGAAGAGAATGTATTAGGACAATGGTTTGAGGTGGATACAACATTATGGGTAGATTTTGAAAAGTCCACCCATAGCGATGAGATTGACGATACGGTTAACTATGTTTCTTGTATTCGCAAGATTGAGAATCTAATTCAGACACAGAAATTTAAACTGATTGAGAGATTGGTTGGCGCGATCGCAGACAGCTTGCTCGAAGACGAAAAAATCGCACAGGTTGAAGTACGAGTGATCAAGCAACCGCCAATTCCCAATTTTCTAGGCTCTGTTGCCGTAGAAATTGTGCGATCGCGTACTCAAGTCACCTCCACAAATACAAGTACAAAATCAGAATCAACACCAGAAACCATATCTCTCCCCCAATCACCAATCACCGAATCCCAATTACCAATTACCAATCACAAATTACCAATTACCAATTCCACTGAATCCAAAATCATCAGCATCCATACCGATGGCGCTTGTTCTAAAAATCCAGGCCCTGGTGGTTGGGGCGTAGTCATCCATTTCTCCGATGGCAGTACCAAAGAACTCGGCGGTGGTATCCGCGAAACAACTAACAATCAAATGGAATTACAAGGTGCGATCGCAGCTTTAGAATTTCTCTCCACTCATAAACAATCCACTCCCGTCGATCTCTATACCGATAGTAAATATGTGCTAGATGGAATCACCAAATGGATTAAAGGCTGGAAAAAGAACGGGTGGAAAACTAAGGATAATAAGCCTGTCAAAAATCAAGAATTTTGGCAACAACTCGATCCTCTCAATTCATCAAATATTCGCTGGCATTGGGTAGAGGGACATTCTGGCGATCCTGATAACGAAAGATGCGATGCGATCGCTCGTAGTTACACCGCCAAATATATGTAATAAAGAATAGCCTTTCAGAGAGGGCATGTTAGAATTTCATCAAATCTCTTACAGAAAACTATCGACGTAAAAGAGGATGTCTAAAAATGCCCTCCCCCTTTCCTGGCATGAATCCTTATTTAGAAAATCCTGAACTATGGTCGGCTGTGCATAGTCGATTGATCGTGGCGATCGCTGATGCCCTCGCTGACACCATTAGCCAAGACTATCGCATTGAAATCGAAAAACGCACTTATTGGAGCGATGAAACGGGTGATGATCTACTAATTGGGATACCAGACGTTGCTTTGCTTAGTCGAAGTACAACAAACAGTGAAAAAAATATAGCGACCGCAGTTGCTGAACGAACAGAAAGCGCTCCAACTCGTATTCTCTTGCCAACATATGAGGAAATTAGCGAACGCTATCTAGAAATTCGTGAAGTCCAAACTGGAAAAGTGATCACTGCGATCGAGATACTTTCTCCTAAAAACAAAAAGACAGGTGAGGGACGCGAAGCTTATCTCCGCAAAAGAAGGCGAATTTTACAAACCCAAACTCATTTTGTGGAAATTGATCTCTTAAGAACTAACTCATCCTTTTTACAAGGGCAACTTCCTGCGTCTGATTATCATATTTTGGTCAGTCGTAGCCACGAGCGTCCTGCTGCTGATTTATATGCGTTTTCAATTCGCGATCGCATTCCTAATTTCTCTATTCCCCTACGCTTAGGTGAATTAGAACCAACACTAGACCTGCAAATTTTAGTGGATCAGGTTTATCAACGCGGACGTTATGACTTAGCGATCGACTATTCTCAACCGACGCAACCACGTTTAAATAGTCAAGATGAAATTTGGGCAAACAGCTTAATCGAAAATAGTTAGTGTCTTTATTCACTAGCACTCCAACTTAGGTCGATCCAGTGCCAATATCAACTATCCGTAAAAATCAATTACTAAGTCATAACTAATACTAGCAATTGCCATATTATATAACTGAAGAATTAGCATTTTTTCGTACCCGAATAAATCATCTTCATCAAACATCTTAACTTTTAGGCAATCTATTTCATCATCAGAAAGAATAGATTCATAAGTGACATATTTTTCCAAGTCAAAATCAAGCTTAGAAGCTATTTCTTGCAATTCGTCACGAAGTCTAAAACTAGAACCTTGTCCAAGCAAGTCTGAGCTTGCTAAATTTACTTCCTTGAAATCTATTGGGAGATACCAACCAAAAAAATGTGGATGGCATATTAAATGTGAATCACCTTTAGCCCTATATTCCATCAGTATTTCTCTTTGTATTTCTGGATTATCATAAGTATCATCATATTCTAAGCTTATTCCTTCTCTGATTTTAATCAAGAGATATTTTAAATCATTAAAATGGCGACCTTTCCATGATGATAAAGTAGGCATTTTTACACCCTTAAGATGTGGTTTAGGCGAATACTTATAAGCATCAAGACCATAATACTTAAATAAAAGATCGTCTCCGCTAAAACGCTTTCTATCCTCGTATCTGTCTCCAATAAGCCAAGCACTTATAGACATATAGAACCTAATTGAATAATTTACCCATGACTACTGGATTTTAAACGGAGAAATAGCAGGGTAAGTCTTTTTTATACGTTCAAATCGGGTGGAGCAAAATCAAAGGGTAGTTCGTTGTTAATTGCCTGAATTTGCTTAGCCTCATAAGTATTTACCTCATTAATGTAAGGTACAAGAATTTGCTTGAGCCGATCGCGATAGAAGCGATGCAAACTGTAATTTGGAGTCGCAGGAAATCCGCGCCTTTTTTTGTGCTGACCACCTGCCCCTGGGTCAAAGCGTTTAATTCCTTGAGAAATCGCCCATTCGATCGGCTTGTAATAGCAAGCATTGAAATGCAAACAATCGATTTCCTGTACCGCTCCCCAATATCGCCCAAATAGTTGATCGTCTTTGCGAATACAAAATGACATGCCCAAAGGTTGTGGATGATCCGCGATCTCACCCGCCACAAACACAAGGCGATCGCGAAAGCTATGGGCGAGGTTTTCAAAAAACTTGCGATTTAAATATTTGCTACCGCCCCAAAATTTATTGCAATGATCGTTATATAGCTCATACATATAGCCATAGAAATAATGTGGAATCTCTTCACCCGTATAAACGCGCATGTTAATTCCTGTACTTTCCACCGATTTACGTTCACGTTTAATATTTCGGCGCTGATTGGCATTGAAATTTTTGAGATAATCATCAAAATCGGTAAATTCTTGATTTTCCCAAACATAACTATGGTGCATCCAAGTTGTAAATCCCCGCGACTCCAACTCATGCTTCCAACTAGGATCAACATATAAAAAGTTGCAGCCCGACATTTGGTGTTTGTCGCAAAGGCGATCGATCTCAGCAAGCATCAAATCATAAATTTTTGATACCTCATCAGCGCGATCGCAAAGCTCAGGATGCATCAAAAAGCGATAACCCACCGCAGGCGTAAATGGAGCCATGCCCAATAATTTCGGATAATACTCAATCCCCAACCGATAGGATAAATCCGCCCATTGGTGGTCAAATACAAACTCGCCTTGGCTGTGCCCCTTCAAATACAGAGGTGCAGCCGCCACTAATACATCACCTTGCCATACCAATAAATGACTAGGTAGCCATCCCTGCTGTGCGATCGCGCAGCCAGAAGACTCTAGATTCGAGAGCCATTCCCATTCAAAAAAAGGAGTCGCCAAAGGCTTTGCGAGAATATTCCATGCTTCAGACTTAACCTTATTAACTGTATCCACCCAAGTCGTCGTATAACGGGAAGCTTGTTGCAGCATAGTGAAAGTCTTGGCAATGATAAGTAAAGTATTTAGTATACATAGCTTAACAAATTAAGTTATTTACAATCCCAAATAAAAATTTCATTTGACAGCAGCAATTCTCATTATAAAAATCAGTTTCATAATGAGAATTGCTGATTTGACAGCCTGTCTTTTGACATTTCTCATTAAGCAACAAATACTAGAAGGTTGGTCAATTGGCTCAACCTATATAGCGAATTCAATCTATATAGGTTGAGTCAATTGATTTAACTTGTGAGGAGTAAAGTTGTCAATATGAGTCTTTTAAAGTTGCTATTATTAGCATCTGGTTTTTTGTCAGTATTTTGGGGTTTGGCTAATGCGGCTAATGCAGAACCATTAACTGTTGAGGAAATGCGATCGCAAGTCTCTCACCGTAGTTCAGATTTAAGGTCAATATCTTCTACTCAGCCAGCAACATCTCAACCGATCTCCCAAAGCATGGTTGCAGATGACAGTGATGAAACAGAAATCCGAGTGACAGGTACGAAATCGCCATTCGCTCCTAGTTCTTCCCCCACTTATATCATTCCTAAATCCGAAATCGAACAGCAAAACCCTAGTACTGCCGCCGAGATATTACGCAGCTTGCCTGGATTTGCGATTAATGATTATGGTTTTGGTGCTGATATTCATACAGGTACGTTCCTGCGTGGCTTTTCGATCAATCAGTCCATATTTCAAATTAATGGGCGTTCTTTTGGCAGCAATGTTAGTACTTATCACGGCGGGACTGATCTCAATGGTATTCCTGCCGATGCGATCGAAAGTGTCGAACTCACAGGTGGTACTAGCGCTACACTCTACGGTTCGGAAGCCTTTGGTGGAGTGATCAACCTTACCACCAAAAAAGAGCCACAACCACTCAAAGCAACCGCAGGAGTTGAGATTGGTTCCTATGGCTATCAGCGCTATCGAATTGGCTATGGCGGCACTCTAGATAATGTCAACTTCCGCTTGGGGTATGAGCGTTTTAGCACTGATAATAACTATCCAGTGCCCGTAGGAGCAGCTAACCGTAACCCTGCTGATGGCAGATTGTTTAATGGAGACACTCGCATTGACAACTTCTATGGCAGTGTCGAAGCACCCCTTGATTCTCGAAATTCTTTTAGCCTTGACGCATACAAAACGGCTAGTCGGCGTGGACTGCTTTATTTTGGATTTCCATTACAACGCGATCGCCTCGATCATGATTTGCTCAATATCGGCGCGACCCTAACCACCAAACTGGGCGACGGGAATGATTCTATTCTCAAAACGACAATCGCATTTAATCAAGACTTTTTCAACACCTATGGACCATCAGGAGCATTCTTTCGGACTGGTTCCTTGGATTCTAAAGCCCTAAGTGGACGAGTGGAAAATCAATGGCAAATCTCGCCTACTTACAAACTCACCTCAGGATTGGATATCAGTAGCAGTTCTATTCGTGGCGATGTTTTCAGCAACAATCCCGCTTTTAGAGTTAATACTGGTGTGGTCAGTCGCGATCGCTCACATGTGGCTTTATTTGCGCTAAATACCTTGCAGCTTGATAATAATTTTCAGCTTGAGCTGGGTTTGCGCCAAAACTTCACCAATGATTTTGGGAGTTATCTCAATCCCACTGTTGGCACAAGATGGAATATCACACCTGAGATAATCTTTCGTAACAGCTTTGCAGTTCTCCAGCGCAATCCTGGACTCGATCAGCTATTTGTTCCTGATAGCATTCATAGCTGGCTTCCGAATCCTAACTTGATCCCTGAAAAGGGTGTGGCATATACGGCGGGATTTGACTTTAATCTTTCAAATTCTTTCACTGCTCAGTTGACCTATTTTGGCAGCAGTTTAAGCGATCGCCTCGGAATTATTGCAGGACGTTGGGAAAATGTAGGACAGGTGAGCACCAATGGAATCGAGGCGGCTTTAAAGTTACAAATCACGCCTGAGTTTTCATCATTTTTTAACTACACCTACACCGATGCCAAAGTTACTAGTAGCAGAACTGCTTCTGAAGTTGGCTTACAGCTAGCTACAGTTCCCTACTCTGTTGCTAAGTTGGGTGTTAACTATAACTCCAATGGTTATCAAGCTAATCTGTTTTTTAACTATTACAGTGGCTCTCGTCGATCGGTATTTGCCGCCACAGGAGTGAACCCCACTGAGTTTTCACCAGCTTATCTCAGCCTAGATTTTAATGCCAAGGTTCCATTATACAAAGATTTATCTTTGACCCTAAGTCTAGAAAATCTAACTGATCAAAGCTACGAAAAAACCAACCGCATTTTTCAACCTGGGCTCACCTATCGGATTGGCTTACAAGCTAGTTTTTAAACTTAATCTAATTAGAAATCTATGTTAAAACTACTGAGATTATTTCTAGATTTGACAATATCTGGAGAACTGTAGCATTCTTGCAAAAAATGCCCGAAACTCATTCTGTATAGCTCATACACAAATTACTACCATAATGCACTAATGCAAATATATAGGAGTATTATTGCTATATATTTGCATTAGTGTATTATAAAAGATGCCTAACATAATTTCATGACATGTCTAAACTGTTTGATACTCTAGTTGCAGGTGGCGTTACCGTCATTCCCTTGATGATTTTCTCATTTCTAGTAGTTGGTTTTGCGATCGAGCGTTCAATTTTTTGGTCGCGCATTAGAAAACATCAGAAGAGGATTGTCAGGACAGCCTTGGAAATGTACCAAGAAGATCCTACTCAAGCTAAAGATTTTCTTCAACAACATCTAGATCTACCGATCGCCCGCATTTATCTAGAGGCTATATCCATGCCTGATGCCACACCGACTGAATTTGCTCTAGCTCTTGATTCGCGGACTCAATCAGAGATTCCTCACCTCAAACGTTTCAATAATATTTTTGAAATTATTGTTGGCTTAGCGCCTTTACTCGGACTACTCGGTACTGTAACGGGTTTGATCAGTTCTTTTGGCTCTCTGACATTAGGAGATGTCGGTGGATCTAAGGCTCTCAATGTTACAGGAGGCATTAGTGAAGCATTAATTTCTACGGCTGTTGGTTTAATCGTGGCTGTAATGGCGCTTATCGTCGCAAGTATTTTCAAATCGCTTTATGCTCAGCAACTTGCCTACTTTGACGAATGCTGTTCTCAAATAGAGCTAAAACATTTGAGATCGCATCGACAACAAGCAAATCAACAGGTAAATGCTCATGTCTAGAAGAACTCGCCGTCGCCACGATGAAGATCTTGCGGATCAACCAATGGAAATTAAAAACGTTGTACCGCTCCTAGATGTTCTATTTGCGCTGCTGACATTTTTTGTGCTTTCTTCTCTATTTCTCAATCGTACTGAAGGTCTACCAGTTGACTTACCAAAAGCCCAATCTGGAGCGATGCAAAAAACACCCGCTCGCGCCACAATCAGCGTCAATGATAAGACAGAAGTATTTCTAAACAAACAAAAAATTGGGATCGCCGAAGTTAGCGATCGCGTTAAGCAATTACTAGAGCCAAATCAAGATCTTGTCGTGGTTCTTAACGCCGATCGCACTGTCCAGCATGGCGATGTCATTCAAATTATGGATCAACTGCGCCAAATACCTCGTGTAAAGATGGCGATCGCCACCAAAGGAAGTTAATAGCTATACGGGGCTCATTTTATAAAATCTAGACCACAAATTAGGAGGTAAACCTATGAATCTATCTGAACTTGACGAAATCCGATCTAAAAAAGAGAATCGAACTTTAGCAACGCTATTATTCGTAGGTTTTTTGGGCTCAGCTTGCCTTCATGCCGCCGCCATGATTACTCCAATTCCAACTTTGTGGAAACCTGTCAGCAAAGAAGATGACACAATGGAAGTTGTGGTCGATGCGACAAATACACCCGAAGAGAAAGTTGCAGAAGTTGCTAAAGAAGCAGAGCCAATTGCCAAAATCGAAACAAATCAACCTGTTGATGCTGCACCGCCTGCGATCGCCCTTGCCCCTGAAACTACAACACCTCTACAAGAAGGAAAAGATGCGGCGGCTCCAGATAGTTTTAAACCTATGCTTACTACAGGTTTTAGCGACACAAAAATTCAGCAGGGTGGTGGTCCGATCATAGCCAAAAATGGTCTCGGTTCGGGCTTTGGCAATTCTAAAATCCCCACAGGCTTTGTACTTGGAGGCAAAATTAACGGTAATCCTAATGGTAAAAAAGGTGGAGTAATTGGTGGTGTCGTCAATGGCAACCCCAATGGAAAAGGAACCCAAACCAGTACATTACCTCCTGCTGTAACTACACCTAATGAAGCTAAGCCTCAAAAACTTGAATGCCTTAGTTGTCCAAAGCCCCAATATCGCGGTAAAGAAGGAACCCCCAGAGTTACCTATGATATTGCTCCCGATGGCAGGGTTACGAATGTGCGGTTACGACAATCTAGCGGTGATGAGCAAACTGATCGCGAAACTCTTGAAGCGATGAGCAAATGGCAGTTTAATCCGCAAACCATACCTGAGGGTGGGCGTACCAATGTAAAAGTGCGCGTCACCTTTGAAGAATCTGGCTCACAATTTCAGCGCCAAAATGAAGAGCGGCGGCGTGAAGCTGAACAACAAAAAATAGCAGAGCAAGAGCGTCAACAACGTGAAGCCCAGCGATCGCAGCCAATTCCCACAGCCACAACGCCAGTTAATAATCCGACCCCAGATCTATCTCCAGCATCAACATCAACCCCAGTAGTTAATACAACTCCTGCCGCACCCCAACCTACACCAGTTATTGAGCCTCCTGCTGCACCTCAACCTGCATCAGTTAGTGAGCCTGAGCCTCCTGCCGCACCCCAACCTGCCCCCGCACTTGTACTCCCACCGCCACCACCACCGCCAAGTGAAAAATAATCGGCCACGCTTTTGACCAGCCAAGGCGACCTAAACTTAGAATTTTTGGCAATCCTAAAGAGGCAAGGATTGATGATACTGATGATGCTTCGTGCCGTAGATCCTTGCCATAAATACCAAAGCACAAAATGTCATAGCCATTTTGTGCTTTTAAAACCCTTGCTGGGTTTGGTCTTTAACTCACAAAAGTGCCGACACTTTTGTGAATTGGTGTGAATTATTTCCTTCTAGAACTACCGAATTTTGATTTACAAGAACCTTGTGAATTTATGTAAACAAATAGTGTTGTGGAACACAACCTGCGTTAATGTATATACATGGCACAAGAGACAAAGCAACTCAACCCAAACGCGAACCTAGCTTAAACTTTGAAAGCAAAAAGGAGAAGCAAAAAGAAAGAGTTAAAAGTCAAATCGGATTGACGCTTTGTTGCTCCCCACGATTCTTTCGATCTTTACGGGGCAGTGCTTAATCTAAAGATCGGTGTAGTTTTGATAACTTCGATAGCCTGTATTGTTATTGGGGTCTCTTAATTTTTTGTTCAATGTTTCTTTAGGTCTTGACCTAGCATGAAGACAAGATGAGACAAACTTATGTAGTTAAAAAGATAAGGGCTACAGCGTACAGTTAATCAATGCCAACACGTTCCAGTAAACCTCTAGTAGAAACTTTAATTGAATTACTTTAAAACATGAGTCTAGCAGCCTTCTGCTAGACTCATTCAGTTTTGGGGACAAAAGCAAAGACAATCGCTTCGCAACTACCTTTGCTTTTAATGATCCATTCTTCGGTAAAATAGACAACAATTCTTTATTTTCATGATCTTAACTCAGGGGTAAATGAGCATTGCGTAAAATCGTTATCGCTGGCAACTGGAAAATGTATAAAACCCAGTCTGAAGCCAAAACATTTTTCTCGGAATTTCCTGCACACCTCAAAACTACCGCTTCCCAAGCGGCGATCGCCGATCAGCAAATCCTTATTTGCGTCCCCTATACAAATTTGGCGATCTTACAAACAATCCTGCCAGCGATCGGTCAAGCAAACCTGAGTATTGGTGCTCAAAATGTTCACTGGGCAGAGAATGGCGCATTTACAGGTGAAATATCTGCGCCAATGTTGCTAGAGATGGGCATAAAGTACGTCATCATCGGGCATAGCGAACGTCGTCAGTTTTTCGGTGAAACCGATGAAACCGTGAACAAACGGCTTAAAGCTGCCCAAGCTCATGGTATTACACCCATTCTTTGTGTTGGCGAAAGCAAGCAGCAACGGGATGCTAATGAAACTGAATCATGGATTTTTTCGCAGCTTGCCGCTGATCTTATTGATGTTGACCAGAATAATATGATCGTTGCCTATGAACCAATTTGGGCGATCGGCACTGGAGATACCTGTGCCTCTAGCGAAGCTAATCGCGTGATCGGACTAATTCGTGGTAAGCTTACGAATCCTAACGTCACAATTCAGTATGGTGGTTCCGTCAAAGCTGATAATATTGACGAGATCATGGCTCAACCTGAAATTGATGGTGTGCTGGTTGGCGGAGCAAGTCTTGACCCAGCAGGCTTTGCCCGAATTGTAAATTATCGTTAGTTTTGCCTGCATTGCCTTTTGTTTACAAGTTGTCCATCTAAAGACAGCGATCGCCACAGCCGACATAGCCATAACAAAGCTCATAAGATCATGACAATTGTTTTTGCAATTGACTTTGTGAGACGTACTTTGTTATAATTATGTGCTGTTGATTAGAATACACAGCCGCAGATATACCAAATCATCACTTATGCCCACGATCCAACAGCTCATCCGCAGTGAGCGCCAAACCATAAACACCAAAACAAAATCTCCTGCCCTAAAAAGTTGTCCTCAACGCAGGGGAGTATGTACGCGCGTCTACACTACAACACCCAAAAAGCCCAACTCTGCACTTAGAAAAGTGGCACGGGTACGCTTGACTTCTGGCTTTGAAGTCACCGCATACATCCCTGGCATTGGGCATAACCTCCAAGAACACTCAGTTGTGATGATTAGAGGCGGTCGTGTAAAAGATTTACCAGGTGTGCGTTATCACATTATCCGTGGCACTCTCGATACTTCGGGCGTAAAGGATCGTAAGCAAGGACGCTCTAAGTATGGGGCGAAACGTCCTAAGCCAGGTCAAGCTGCCGCCGCAAGTACTGGCAAGAAGAAGAAGTAAGAATCATTCGCAAAAGGTTTTAGCAACCATTTAGTAAAATTAGCAATTCATTTTATAAGGTGAATTTAGTACAGCAATGTCCCGTAGAACGAAAGCTTCAAAGCGCATAACTCCCCCTGATTCGGTTTATAACAGCCGTCTTATTAGTATGCTTATCCGTCGTGTAATGTCACGCGGCAAGCATTCTGTGGCTTCTCACATCGTTTATAAAGCCCTTGACACCATTGGCGAACGTACAGGTAATCCACCATTAGAGGTGTTTGACCGAGCCATTCGTAATGCTACTCCATTGGTTGAAGTCAAGGCGCGTCGTGTTGGCGGTGCTACCTACCAAGTCCCGATGGAAGTCCGTACTGACCGTGGTGTAGCTCTAGCTCTTCGCTGGTTAGTCCAATATTCTCGTGGTCGTGCTGGGCGTAGTATGGTTACTAAACTAGCTAACGAGTTGATGGATGCTGCCAATGAAACTGGTCAAACCATCCGTAAGCGTGAAGAAACCCACAAAATGGCAGAAGCAAACAAAGCATTTGCTCACTATCGTTACTAACCTAACGCTATCAAACCTTAGCTTGCCTCGCTATACTATTCTTAATATAAATTCTTAATTCCTGATAAACACGAGGAAACTATTGTGGAACGCTCTATTGCCTTAGATAAGGTACGCAATATAGGCATTGCAGCTCATATTGATGCTGGTAAAACCACAACTACAGAGCGCATTCTGTTTTACTCTGGCGTTGTTCACAAAATAGGTGAAGTCCATGATGGAACCGCAACGACAGACTGGATGGCGCAAGAACGTGAACGTGGTATTACGATTACGGCAGCAGCTATTAGTACAAGTTGGAAAGATCATCGCATTAACATCATCGATACCCCTGGACACGTTGACTTCACAATTGAAGTCGAACGTTCCATGCGTGTACTTGATGGTGTAGTTGCGGTTTTCTGTGCTGTGGGTGGCGTGCAACCTCAGTCCGAGACTGTTTGGAGACAAGCCGATCGCTATAAAGTACCTCGTCTCGTATTCGTTAACAAAATGGATCGTATGGGTGCGAACTTTTTGCGAGTAAGAGAGCAAATTCGTGCTCGTTTTGGCTCCAATGCTGTCCCCATCCAGTTACCTATTGGTAGTGAAGCAGAACTGGTGGGCATTATCGATCTCGTCAAAATGAAAGCCTATATCTATAAAGACGAAATAGGCAAGGATATTGAAGAAATAGATATTCCTGCTGATTTAGTCGAACTGACGAATGAATGGCGCGGTAAGCTGCTTGAATCAGTTGCCGATTCAGATGACGTTCTGATGGAAAAATATCTTGAAGGTGAAGAACTCACTGAAGAAGAAGTCAGAGTAGGTCTGCGCAAGGGAACTTTGAGTGGTTCAATTGTGCCGATGACTTGTGGTTCTGCATTCAAAAATAAAGGCGTACAGCTTTTACTTGATGCTGTTATCGACTATCTTCCTGCTCCTAGCGATGTTAAACCAGTTTCAGGGTTGCTTCCTAACGGTGAAGAGGCTATTCGTGAGGCCAAGGATGATGCCCCAATGTCGGCCCTTGCATTCAAAATCATGGCTGATCCCTACGGTCGTCTTACCTTTGTTCGCGTTTACTCTGGCATCTTGAAAAAAGGTTCCTATGCTTTAAACTCTAGCAAAAACAAGAAAGAACGCATTTCGCGCTTGATCATATTGAAGGCTGATGATCGTCAAGAAGTTGATGAACTCAGAGCAGGGGATCTTGGTGCCGTATTGGGACTCAAAGACACCTTTACTGGCGATACTCTTTGTGACGACAGCTCACCAATTGTTCTTGAGACTCTGTTTATTCCCGAACCTGTGATTTCTGTGGCTGTTGAGCCAAAGACAAAGCAGGATATGGAAAAACTATCCAAGGCTCTACAGTCTCTTTCTGAAGAAGATCCTACCTTCCGCGTAATGACAGATCCAGAGACAAATCAAACAATTATCTCTGGTATGGGTGAGCTTCACCTTGAAATTCTCGTTGATCGGATGAAGCGTGAGTTTAACGTTGAAGCTAACGTGGGTGCTCCTCAAGTTGCTTATCGTGAGACTATCCGCAAAACTGTTACCGATATTGAAGGCAAGTTTGCTCGTCAAAGTGGTGGTAAGGGTCAATATGGTCACGTTGTGATCAATTTGGAACCTACCGAACCAGGTACGGGATTTGAATTTGTATCGAAGATCGTTGGTGGTGTGATTCCTAAGGAATTCATCAAGCCTTCCGAGCAAGGTATGAAAGAAGCCTGTGAATCGGGAATTCTTGCTGGTTATCCTGTGATCGACCTCAGAGCTACCCTTGTACATGGTTCTTTCCATGACGTTGACTCTTCAGAAATGGCTTTTAAAATTGCTGGTTCAATGGCAATCAAGGAAGCTGTAATGAAGGCTCAGCCAGTCTTGCTTGAACCAATGATGAAGGTTGAGGTAGAAACTCCTGAAGACTACATGGGTGATGTAATTGGCGATCTCAGCCGTCGTCGCGGCAATATTGCTGGCATGGAAGATACCCCATCTGGAAAAAGCGTTGAGGCAAGAGTTCCTTTGTCCGAAATGTTTGGGTATTCTACTGACCTTCGCTCATCAACTCAAGGCAGGGCAAGCTTCTCAATGGAATTTAGCCATTATGAAGAAGTGCCAAGGAATGTGGCAGAAGCCATCATTGCTAAAAATAAGGGCAAAAAAGAGTAGTCCTTTAAAATACTCAACAAATACTCTATAAACTAGAGTAATAATTACCGATAAATGCTCTATGCAATAGAGTAACAATTACTAAATTTAAGGATAATTACGAAAAAATGGCACGCGCTAAATTCGAGAGAAACAAACCCCACGTCAATATCGGTACTATCGGTCACGTTGACCATGGTAAGACTACCCTAACTGCTGCAATCACGATGTCTTTAGCAGCAGCGGGTCAGGCAACAGCCAAGGCATACGATCAAATTGATGCTGCTCCTGAAGAAAAGGCTCGCGGTATTACGATCAATACTGCTCACGTTGAGTATGAAACCTTAGCTCGTCACTATGCTCACGTTGACTGTCCTGGGCACGCTGACTATGTTAAAAACATGATCACTGGTGCTGCACAAATGGATGGAGCAATCCTCCTCGTATCTGCTGCCGATGGACCTGAACCTCAAACCCGTGAGCACATTTTGCTAGCTCGTCAGGTTGGTGTGCCTAATCTTGTTGTTTTCTTGAACAAAGAAGATCAAATGGAAGGCGAAGATGAACTAGTTGAACTAGTTGAGCTAGAAGTTCGTGAATTGCTTTCTTCCTATGACTTCGATGGCGACAATATTCCCATCACTCGTGGTTCTGCATTGAAAGCCGTCGAGCAAATGACTGCTAATCCTAAGACTCAACGTAGCGAAAATCCTTGGGTTGACAAGATTTGGAATTTGATGGATTCAGTTGACTCCTATATTCCTACTCCTGAGCGTGATGTTGACAAGCCTTTCTTGATGGCCGTTGAAGATGTGTTCTCGATTACTGGTCGTGGCACGGTTGCTACAGGTCGGATTGAGCGCGGTACTGTTAAAGTTGGCGATGTTGTTGAGCTTGTTGGTATCACTGATACTCGCACTACAACCGTCACTGGTATTGAAATGTTCAAGAAGAGCCTAGAGCAAGGATTGGCTGGAGACAATGCTGGTCTGCTGCTTCGTGGTATCCAGAAGGATGAGATTGAGCGTGGCATGGTTTTGGCTAAGCCTAAGTCTATTAATCCTCATACTCAGTTTGAAGGTGAAGTTTACATTTTGACTGAGAAAGAAGGTGGTCGTAAGACTCCTTTCTTCCCTGGCTATCGTCCTCAGTTCTATGTACGTACAACTGATGTAACTGGAACCATTGTTACCTTTACTGCTGATGATGGTAGCGAAGCTGAAATGGTTATGCCTGGCGATCGCATCAAGATGACAGTTGATCTAATTAACCCGATCGCAATTGAGCAAGGAATGCGCTTTGCAATTCGTGAAGGTGGTCGTACTGTTGGATCTGGAGTTGTCAGCAAGATTCTTGACGCTCCTAAGGGCGGCGACGACAAGAAGAAGAAATAATTAATTCTCTTCAATCAAAAAAAGCCTCGCTGTGCGAGGCTTTTTTTTTGTTAATTAAAAATCTCGGCTGGGTCTGCCTTTTGCACTTTACGGAGCGATAACGTCCCCGAAATCGAACACATGGCGATCGTGAGAAAAAACAACCCCTTTCCTTTCTAAGAGGGTGGCGGTGTAGATTTGAGATGCTTATAGAGCCAGCCACATCCACCTAAGCAAGTACGCTTATCCTCTTCGGAAACGTTAATATTCGTCCTTAAATATTCTTGTAACCATTGACATCCGCGCATTAGGAGATTCTCAAGATCGAGATTCCACATGATGATTTTATGATCCTCACCCGATGACACCAAAATTTTGCCATTGGGACTAAAGCAGACACTGCGCACTGGCCCTTGATGTCCGTTAAAGGTTCGCAAAAGCGTACCATCACCGCTCCAAAATTGAATTGTCGAATCTTCACTGGCGGAAACGATTGATTTCCCGTCGGGACTAAAACAAACACTAGTGACTTCAGCGCTATGACCATTTAAGGTTTTAATTAATTGCCCTTCAATACTCCAAAGTTTCACACTTTGATCCATGCTGCCACTAGCAATCATTTTGCCATTGGGGTTAAAGCAAACCGTATAGACTTCAGCGCTATGTCCATCAAGAGTTCCGAGTAGAGTGCCATCCCAACTCCAGAGATTAATAAGTTTGTCTTTGCTAGCTGACGCGAGCATACTTCCATCAGGCGAGAAGTCGATACTGTAAACCTCCGCAGTATGTCCTGTGAGAGTCTGTAACCATTTACCGTCAGCGCTCCAAACTCGGACAGTGCCATCAGCACTACAAGAAGCAAAAACTTGACCATCGCAACGATAGACAACTTTATAAATTTCCGCACGATGGGCACTAATTGTGTCAATTAAAGTTCCATCAGTTCTCCACATTTTGATACTAGCATCGGCGGCGGCAGTTAGAATTGTAGAACTATCTGGGCTAAAAGTGACACAGTTAACTTTATCATTATGTCCTTCTAAGATCGCCTCAAGCTTGCCATTGGCATTCCAGAGATTGACAGTTTTATCTTTACAAGTGGATGCTAAAAACTTAGAGTTAGGGCTAACCGCGACAGAGATGACTTCATCTGTATGCCCCATTAAAGTGCGTAAAGGTGTACCACGAATTGCCCAGAGTTTTACAGTGGTATCTCTGCTTGCTGAGGCGAGAGTTTTGCCATCAGGACTAAAGGCGATGCTATGAACAACGTCGCCATGCCCTTGAAATGTATATTGCAATCCTTGTTCTATATCCCAAACACGAATTGTACGATCGAATCCACTTGAAGCAATCGTGTGATTATCATGACTAAAGGCGACGCTCCATACTTTGTCTGAATGTCCATAAAAGGTTTTAATTACGACCCCATCTGATCCCCACATTTTGACGGTGCGATCGCGGCTTCCAGAGACAATTGCTAAACCATTGGGAGCATAGGCAACACTTTCGACAAAGCTATCATGACCGCGTAGATGTCTGAGTTTTACCCCAAGGGTATTCCAAACAATTAAGCTGCGATCGGCACTACCTGAAACTAAAGATTTACTATTAGGATGAAAAGCCACACAGGTCACCCAGCGATCGTGCCCGCCGCGTAAAGTGCGAATCACTGTACCGTCATTTTTCCAGAGCCTAACGGTAGTATCTTCGCTTGCTGAGGCAATCATCTCTCCGTCGTGGCTGAAACATACATCTAAAACAGGTCCTTCATGTCCCCTGAGCGTAGCGATCGGTTGGGAAGCAAAATTACCATTTGCAGATTCATCGCGGTTCCAGATCTTAACCATATTATCGCGGCTGCCTGAAACTAACTGGTTGCCGTTTGGACTAAAGGCGACACTGGTTACCCAGTTGGTATGACTGGTTAAGGTTTGTAATAAAACTCCTGAAGCATCCCATATTTTGATGGTGCGATCGCTGCTAGCCGAAGCGATAAATTGACCATCGCGGGAATAGCAAACTTTATTAACCCAAAACCCATGTCCTTCAAGACGATTAAATTCATGAGTGCCGTAGACAACCTGCTCCAACGCAGTAATGGCACGAATTTGAGTGTTGGCACGAAGATTTTCGAGAGTACTCTCTTCAACTTGTGTTGTGAGGCGCTTAAGCTGGACACCACCAATTACGCCAGCAATCATTGCTTCAATATGATTGTTAGAAAGAAAAAGCGCTTCTGAAGAAATGGTGTAAGCAACAATTTTTTCATTGATTTCGCCCATCTCAGCAACTATACGCTGACGGCGCTCAGCATCTAGGCTCTTTTCTAGCTCTTGGCTGAGTTTTTCGAGGCGATCTGCATCTGCAGCACGAGCTGCCATCAATTGTTCGCGCTCATTGACCCTTTGAGAAGCCTCCAAAAAATTAAGATCAATTCTAGGTAATTCTGGTTGTCCTTCTGCCCAAGCTAGGGATTCAGCAAGACGTGTTCCTCTCAATAAGCAAGATTCATCGATTTCTTCAGAGCGTTGCCATGCTTGTAAAGACTCAAGATAAGGACAGTTACGCAGTTCAGAAAACTTAACTTTGGTTTTAAGTTTGATTACCACGATCGAAACATCATCGTCGGGAAACTCTAGTTCTGAGAATTGATCAAGGGCTACTTTTAATCCTTGTAATATATCTTTGGCTGGATATTTTGCTAGTTCAATTACAGTTTTGCGAAGTGGTGAAATATCATTACCACTAGATCTTCCAAATTCCTCTCCTGATGGACTAGTGGCTTCAAATAGTCCATCACTAAAAAAGATCGCGATATCTCCTTCATTAAGCGATCGCGAAGTGGCTTTGTAGGTAGCACTATCAAAACGACCCAGTGCGATCGCAGGGTTGACAACTTCTTCGCAAGTATCAGTCTCAGCTCGATAAATTAATGGGCCTGGAATGCCAGCATTACCTAAATGCAGCTCATAGGTAAAAAGGTTAAGTGCGCCATAACAGAAGGCGATCGCATCATCAGTGCCACTTTTGCATAGCAATTGATTTAAAGAATTGAGCATAGAGGCTGGGTTTTGGAGCCTGCCTTGCTGCCCATAAGCATCAAGTTGTCCTTTAAATAAAGCTGCATGGATCGCTCCTGCCACGGACTTGCCTGAAGAATCTGCGATCGCTACAGCTAATGTGCCTGATTGCTCTAAAAACTGATAATAATCGCCGCCAAGATCTACTGCTGTCCATACTTCCGCAGCAATATCTAGCCCAGGGTAAGCAGGCAAGCTTTGTGGCAATAAGCTTCTTTGTAATAATCTGCCACTTGATAGGTCATTGGAAGTTTCATTTAACTGCATACACTGATAGGCAGAGCGATCCTCAGAACAATTATTGTTAGCACAGTCATTTAGTATTTGTATCAGCCAAACTATTTATTACAAATAGTTCCCAAAAATTCTGTGTGCATAGCACAGAATCATACTCCCTAAGATAGGGTAACTTCATACAAATATGGTAGTTTCCTGTAAAGTTAAGACTTAAAGCACATAAATTCGGATTTAGTTGCACTCGAGAGTCTCGCGGGTAAATCTACCAGTTACAGGGTTTTGTCCTTTCGCTGATTGACAGAGCTTTAGACGAACTGGTGGACGTAAATCTACATCCGTAAAGTCTGCACCATCAATTATCACATTATTGAAAGAAGTACCGTAAGCAAATGAGCCTTGAATTACGGCATTGGTTAAGTTTGCCTTATCAAGGCGGGCATTATCAAGCGTGCTATAGCTGAGATTTGCTCCTGTCAGATTTGCCTCTTTCATATTGGCGGCAAAAAAACTGACTCCTTGAGCGTCAGCATTAATAAATGATGTATTTCGCAGATCAGATTCATTAAATTGATAGCCTTGGAGTGAGCGTCCCGAAAAGTCAGCTCCTTCCAGAAAAGCTTTAACATATACATCTGCTAAAGCTGGGTTAGCTCCTGTCAAGATTAGGGCTAAACACAGCAGCATATTTATTGCTTGGAAAATAAAATTGCGTAATGTAAAAACTGTGATTTTCATAATCTTTATGATAGCTGAGTCTTAAGATTAAGTTTATGGCAAAAGAAGTAGGCGATCGCGGGGAGATACTAGTAGCCCAACTGCTAAAGGCTAATGGTTGGGAAATTTTGGAAACCCAGTGGCACTGTTGTTGGGGAGAGTTGGATTTGATTGCTTGTGATCGCCAATGGTTGCTATTTATTGAAGTGAAAACCCGCAGCGATCGCAATTGGGATGCTGATGGCAGCCTAGCAATTACACGCAAGAAACAAGCCAAACTAATTAAATCCGCATCTACATTTTTAGCGCAAAATCCACAGCTATCTTCACTTGCTTGTCGGTTTGATGTTGCCCTAGTCCGCCGCACAAAAGCTGCTGATTTTTGCTTACAGACATATATTGAACAAGCCTTTGACGCATATAGCAATGTAAGAGATAGCTAGGACAAATCAAAACCTAAATTAATAAAGGCGGAGCTTTGCTCCGCCTTTATTAATTTGGGCTTTATGTCCTAAGCAAAGCTTATACCAATTCACAAAAGTGTGGCAACACTTTCGTGAATTAAAAACCAAACCCAGTAAGGGTTTTAAAAACACAAAATGGCGTAGCCATTTTGTGTTTTGGTATTACATTGCTGTAGTTATAAAAAACTTGGTTGATTTTGCTCAACAGAATCTGGACATTGCTCTCCTATACCTAAAGCATCGATATATTTGGGAATAGCTTGATCAATTGTGTAATGACGTTCTAGTAATTTGCGGGCATTTTTGCCGAGCTTTTCTTGGATGTGCGGATTATCGGCTAGCCAGCAAATATAATCTGCTAATTCTTGTGCATCACCATTGTCAAAACAATTACCGCAATTACCTTCATTCACAATTTCTCGCAGATAATTACCTTGGGGGCAAATCACTGCCACAGGTTTTGCGGCAGCTAGAATGCCATAAATTTTTGATGGTGCAATCGTATCGCCAACATGAGGCAAAATACTCACTAACGAGAGATCACAGGCAGTCAAGGAGTATGGCAAAACTTCTCGATCTTGGTAAGGCAATTGCAGCGCATTGGGTAATTGCCCTGAAGCGATCGCCTGTTTAATAATCTGTGAACCTACCCCATTACCAATAAATACAAATTTGATGTCGGTGCGGCTAATTAGTGATTGGGCACAATCGAGGATTGTTTGACTATCGTGACAGCGTCCCAAATTACCTGAATAAAGAACAACAAAGCAATCAGTTAACCCATAGAGCTTGGCAAACCAATTTTCTGATTTTGTGATCGGGACAATAAATTTAGGGTCAGCCCAGCTATGAATAACGTGGATCTTTCCTGCAAGATTTTGATGTTTTTTAATCAAAAGTTGCTTCATTGGCTCACTGAGAACGATCAATGATTCTGATCTATCCCAAACCTTACGGTTTACAAATTCCCAAAATTTGACGATCCAATGATCGAGAGCAACTACTTTTAAGCGAACTGCTACTTCAGGATAAATGTCATAAATAATGCAGCTATAGGTATGACCAAAAAATTTATTGTAAAACCATCCAATTAATCCCAAAAATGGTGGTGCAGAAGTTAATACTAAATGTGAGCCACGAATATCTTTGCTTAGACACTTAACTACACATCTCGCTATAAATAAGACACTGCCAAGAACTTTGTTGCGAATGCGTTTAGACATCAGATGAATAGAGCCAGTGCGCCGCACAAATACCCCGTTGTCATGCTCTTCGTGCTTTACATTTGTCTGTCTAAACGCATAGCCTGGCATCCCAGTAAACACACTTACTTCAAATCCTTCTTGCGCCAAAGCCCCTGCTAAGTCATATATAAATTGACCAGTTGCTGCATAGTCTGGTGGATAAAATTGAGTAATGATACTTATGTTGGTTTTGCCCTGTTTTTTGTCAGCCATTATCTCACTCGTTATTCTTTTTTAGTCTTCACCTGCTACAACTAGCCACGTATCAGGTCATATGTAGCAATTTTTATTTGCCAAGGCGATCGCTTGCATTAATTAACGCGCTCCGAATACCAAGCTCAGTCATGGAGTGCCCAGCATCAGGTACGACAATAAACTCAGCTTCTGGGAAAGCTTGATGCAGTTCCCAAGCCGTAAACATCGGACAGACCACATCATAACGACCTTGGACAATAGTTGTGGGAATATGCCGAATGCGATCAACATTTTCGAGAAGCTGCATTTCTGACATAAAAAATCCTTGGTTAACAAAGTAATGGCATTCAAGTCTTGCAAAGGCATCAGCAAATTCTGCTGACCCAAAGCGAGTGATTAATTCTAGGTCAGGGATGAGCTTACTAGTGCTGGCTTCCCAAATTGACCAAGTGCGAGCTGCCTGCGATCGCAAATGCTGATCATCACTAATGAGTCGGCGATAGTAAGCGGCGATCATATCGTGACGTTCATCTGTAGGAATTAGTTCAACGTATTGTTCCCAAGCTTCAGGGAAAAGATAACCTGCGCCCTCTTGATAAAACCATGCTAGTTCTTTACGACGCAGCATAAAAATGCCCCGCAAAATTAAGGCTTGGCAATATTCAGGATGGGCTTGACTATAAGCAAGAGCGAGGGCACTGCCCCAACTGCCACCAGATACAACCCAGTCATTGATATTGAGATATTTACGTAAAGTTTCAATATCTTCGACTAGATGCCATGTGGTGTTCTCTGTGAGTTCAGCATGAGGTGTACTTTTGCCACAGCCACGCTGATCAAATTGGACAATCCGCCATAAGTCAGGATTAAAATATTGACGATAGAGTGACTGACTTCCTCCCCCTGGTCCTCCGTGCAAAATTACTACAGGCTTACCTTGAGGATTTCCCGACTCTTCAAAATAAATGGTATGTAAATTTGATACCTTAAGTAGTCCCTGTCTATATGGCTCGATTGCTGGATATAGTTCGCGCATAAAGTACTTTTTAAAGGATTTATAGCTATCGCCAAGTGTGATACTACTTCACAAAAGTTTGGCGACACTTTTGTGAGATGAAAATCAATCCCAGTAATGGTTTTGGAGACACAAAATAGCGAAGCCATTTTGTGTCTCCAAAATCCAAGAGAGTTGCCGCGCTTTGCGCCGCTGAACATGCATTGCGATCGCGATATTGCCTGATTAATTTATGGAAGTGCCTAATATAGCAACTTAATGCCAAAAAAACAGAAAGAGCGCGAGGCGCTCTTTCTGTTTTTGCTTTTATTTTTGCTTTTATAAATGACTTTCAGTTTTTAACATACGTTTATAGGCAAGCCAACCTGCGGCGATCGCTACGACGAAAAAACCAACCAAAAACCGAAGATGTATTACCATATCTGGATTTGAAAGGGTTTTGCTATCAGTTGAGAGGGCTGTAAATGCCTCGCTCATGTGATAGACAGGATTAAACTGAGTAATCAAAAGTAAATCTTTTGATAAAAATGTGGTTGGAAAAAATGCTCCTCCTAAAATCAAGAGCGGTACGCCCACGCCTGCGACCAAAGAGTTGACATCTTCGACCTTACGCGCAAATTTTGTTGCTAGCACAAAGCCAATGCCCACATATGATCCAATGCTCGCCAAAATCACAAAAATCCCCAAAGCGATCGAGCCACTAAAGCGGACTTCCCAAAACGCAGCAACTGTATAAATGATTAAGGTCTGTCCAATACCGATCGCTGCGTAGGCTAAGAAAATACCAAGAAAGTATGAAATTCCATTGATCGGTGAAATTAATAAACGCTTAATTGTCAGGCTTTCTCGCTCTGAGACAATTGTGGACATTGTGCCACCAAGACAACTAAAAAATAAAGCTGAACCGATTAATGTTGCGGGGGCAGATAGTTTAAAGGATTCAACGGTCGTAATTTTTGAACCTTCTGCCAAGACAAAGCCGTTCAGTAACAGCATCGAAATGGGAAAAATCACCCACAAGAGCAAAGTCCGATATGTGCGAAATAGTTCTAATAAAATACGTCGCCCGATTGCGATCGCTTCATACCCATAGTTCATGTGAATTTTTTAGTAATTGAGTGGCTAGCTATGGTAATTATAAGTAGCGGTGGCAAGAAGCTCTGCTCACTCTTTTAGTAACTGCTAGTAAGAGATAAAGAACAACTGTGTTAAATGGCAAAAACTTTCTCAGCAAATATCTAAAGCGCATAGCTATCATTGCTATAGCAATTTATCTCGCCTTTAGGTTGCAACAGACTTTGCAATTATTGCTGACTAGTGTGTTTTTAGCAGGAGCGATCACACCAATAGTTGAGCAACTCGCTAGTCTTCGCATTAGGGTTAATCGCTGGAAAATTGGCTTAAATCGAGTATGGGCTGTGGTGATCCTCTACCTGTTTTTATTGATAGTTATCATTTTAGCAATCACTCCAGCCCCTCAGATTATTCTGGAACTTGGACAATTTTTTATTAAACTGCCAAATTTGTTAGAGCAGATTCAATTGCCCAAAGGGGGAATGTTTAATTTTAGTCAAGACCAACTCAGTCGCATTTTGCAAACGCAGCCATTGATCGACCAAGCTCAAAATTTTGGCAAAGATATCGTTGGGCAGACTTTTGTATTTACTTTGCAAATTGTGAATGCGATCGGGGTTGGCATTTTGAGCATGTTGATTGCTGCTTATATGGTGATTCATTCTGATAGTTTGGTGCGTAGGTGTTTACGTCCTTTTTCTAGTGAGATTCGCCAACAGGTAGAAATTTTAATCCCGCCGATTACCAGATGTCTCGGAGCCTATGTGGTGGGGAGGGTTGGCACTTCTAGTTTGCTCGGCTTCTGCACATATTTGACGCTCTCTATTTTTGGGATTCCCTACTCAGGAGCATTGGGGCTATTGGTCGCGATCTCCAATCTCATTCCTTATATCGGTGCACTGATAGCTCTAGGCGCAATTTTTATCGCGGCATGGGGCGTTGATTTTAATAAAGGTGCGATCGCTATATTTATTTGCTTTGCACTTCAACAGATCGAAGCTTTTATCCTTCAGCCTTGGCTAGTTGCACCTTATTTAAATCTTGATGCTTTTGAGCTTTTGCTGTCAATAATAGTTGGGGCGGAGCTTTTTGGCGTAGTTGGTGCAATCATCGCCCCGCCGATCGCAGGGACAAGCAGAATTCTTTTCAAGCATTTTACTGCTAGTCCTATGGACGATGATCCTGATCATAAACAATAAAAAAGTCGTTAAGCGACCTTTTCCAGCGCTTTGAACTCAAACCCGAACAAAAAAATTAAAAGCGTTGCGAAACAACGCTTTTAATTTTTTTGTTCGGAAATTGCTATAAGTTCTAAAGAAAAAACGCAACGCTTAGCATCGCGTTTTTTCTTTAATAAACCTGAATCCATTCATGGATTTCGTAATCAGTCCAAATGCCATTCTGCCAATAAATATCGGCTTCAACCAACTGCCTCGCCGCCGCTATATCGGGTGCAACATAAACTGCAAATACTTTGGTCAAATCTTGAGTTGGACCAATTGTTAGTAATTTGCCAGATTCATACATGGCTTTAATGTTATCAAGATGGACTTGGCGAAAAGGTGCACGTTTTTCCAGCACATTTTCGCAATAGCTGCCCCACACTACAAATTTTTTAAGTTCAGTGCTCAATTTTCTACCGATCCCTATAGATATAAATTCACTACTTCAAAATAATAGAGGCGTGCAAAGCTCGCCTCTATTATTTCTCTATTATTTTATTTATGAATTATTGATCTTAGTTAAAAAACAAGCGATCAACAATTAAAGCAACTGTGGTCGCAAAAGCAGTCACTCCGATCGCTACAAAAATATTTTGACCTTGGCTGACACTAAAGCAGGCAACTGCTCCCGCGCCTAAACCTGCTGTAACTGCAGCAACCACAGGATCTTTAGTTGATTTATTGTACATTTTAAAAAATACCGACTATTTAGATAAAAAATTTTGATGCTTTAATGATTGCTAGCCTACAATAGCTACTCAATTGCGTTGATAGTTCTCAATAATTCTTCTTGCTAGACAGCATTTTCGTAATATTCAGTTACACAACAAATCCCACGATCACTCATAAGACAAAGGCGGCGCTTCGCGCCGCCTTTGTCTTTTTGGTTAGGTTACTGTCTATAGATAGATATCGCGATCGCTAATATCGCTTACCAAAAGATGTCGCCAAATATCTGTTAGATTTATATATGTTTACAAAGTCAATTTAATAAAAAAATTTTATGAGCTTACTGATCGTTGGTGCGACAGGTACATTAGGTCGTCAAATCACCCGTCACGCACTGGATCGGGGGCTGAAAGTTAAATGTTTTGTTCGTTATCCTAAAAAAGCAAACTTCCTCAGAGAATGGGGCGCAGATCTAGTAGCTGGTAACCTAAACAATGTTCAAAGTCTAGATGATGCGCTTGAAGGGGTCACCGAAGTTATCGACGCAGCAACAACTCGTGCTACGGGATCAATGCGAATTAAAGATGTCGATTGGCTTGGTAAAGTTTCATTGATCCAAGCTGCCGAACGTGCGAAAGTTGAACGCTTCGTCTTTTTCTCAATTCTTAATGCCGAAAAATATCCAAATGTCCCACTGATGGACATTAAATATTGCACCGAAAAATTTCTTGCATCCACGGATCTCAACTACACAATTCTCAAGCCCTGTGGATTTTTCCAAAATTTGATTGGTGAATATGCGATCCCCATTCTAGAGAATCAAACAATTTGGATCGGTGGCGAATCTTCACCGATCGCTTATATGAACACTCAAGACATCGCTAAGTTTGCCGTTCGCGCTTTAACTGTCAAAGAAACTGAGCGTCAATCCTTTGCGATCGCAGGGCCTAAAGCATGGCAGCCCAGCGAAATTATCAAGCTTTGCGAAAGAATGTCTGGACGCACTAGAAAAACTGCCAATATGCCCATCGGATTGCTCCGCTTTGCACGTAAAGTCGCTCTTGGTTTTGAATTTGGCTGGAGCTTTGCCGAGCGAATGACCTACGCTGAAGTCCTCGCCAGTGGTATTCCTCTGGATGCAGATATGAAGGAAACTTACAAAATCTTCGGTTTGGAAGAGGAAGATATGACAACTCTAGAATCCTATATGCAAGATTACTTTAGCCGCATCCTTAAGAAGTTGAAAGAATTAGATTACAAAGAGCCCAAAATTAAAGCTCCTTTTTAGAGCCTAGAGCTTTGAGTGTGTGCTTTGTACATCCTCTACTTTTAAACTTTATTGCTATATTTGAAGTAGAAGATATAAAACAGCTCTCAAGCAACATTCGATTAACGAGTGGTAACAAACCAAATAAACCCAATAATTTAAATCATGAGTAAATCACCTTTAGACGCTTTCTTTATTGGTAGAGCCACTGCTGAGGCTGTAATTGATCGCATTGAAGAAAAAGTAACCGATGCCCTTAGCGCCTTAGGCAAATTTGATGCCGAACAACGCGAACAAATCCGTACTTTTGTCGAGACAATTTTAGAAAAAGCCGAACAACAAAGGGGAACTGTGACAACAGAAGATGGCGATATTGCTCCCGATGAGCTACAAGAAACTATTGATAATCTTCGCGCCGAAATTGCTCAACTAAAGTCTGAACTACAGCAACATCGAGACCAATAAAAAAGAGTGCTTGGCACTCCGTTCTTTTATGAAATCTTTATGATCAAAGCCCCGCATCGCGGGGCTTTGATGTTTTTAACGAGATGTAGGTAGAGAAGGTGATGCTTTAGGTGATGCAGTGGGAAGAGGACTAATATTATTTGGCGAAGCACTAGGCGAAATACTAGGCGAAGCACTAGGTAAAGCGCTAGGCGAAGCACTAGGTGAAGTCGTAGCTGATGGCTTCACTTGCACTGGTTGAGCTTTTTTCTTTTCCCCTAAAATGCTAGGACTACCATCATCAAATACACCCGCAATGCAAGAGATCATTAGGGTTGCCAAAGTTCCAACAAACAGAGCTTTCCACCCTAGGTCAGAAATATCACGACGGCGCGACGGGATCAAAGCGATCGTGCCACCCACAAAGATTCCTACAGAGGCTAAATGCGCGAAGCCAGA
This sequence comes from Pseudanabaena sp. BC1403, assembly GCF_002914585.1. Classification (NCBI taxonomy): domain Bacteria; kingdom Bacillati; phylum Cyanobacteriota; class Cyanophyceae; order Pseudanabaenales; family Pseudanabaenaceae; genus Pseudanabaena; species Pseudanabaena sp. BC1403. The sequence goes on along the minus strand of NZ_PDDM01000013.1, from coordinate 114,166 downwards.
TAAGGCATAGCTGACGATGATAACTGTGCGATCGCTAATTAACCCATCCTTAGATGCTTGAGCCAGAGCCTGATAGGGTGGGATTGCTGTTTCTAGCAAGCGCCGACCAATAATCACCGAAGCTGTCCAAGAATCATCCAGCGATACCCCTGTCATTAAAGTCAAAGGATAAAATAAGGCTCCTTGAATATTTGGTAGGTTAACCACCTTGAAAATGTCGCTGATAGTTGCCAACCAGCCAAAAATTTGATTAACGAGATCGACTAAACCTACGATTAAAATTAAAATCGCAGCGATCGAGGCAGCCATTTTCAGACCATCTAAAGCGCCAATAATCGTGGCATCCATCGGACTCATCCGTTTCATCGTCTCACCACCCGCATTTTCGAGTTCATCATCCTCTTCAGGTTTCTGAGACTTATCTTCCTTAGGAATCCCGCCCATCGTAAGGGGCACACCTGTCTCAGGTACAAGGATTTTCGATAGCACAAAACAAGCGGGGATAGCAATAATTGAGGCTGACACCAAGTGACCTAAGATATTGGGGAAAACGGGGCGCAAAAAGCTAACATAAATTGCCAATGTCGAAGAAGCCGCCGTCCCAAAGCAACAAGCCAAAATTGCACATAGCTCACTGCGAGTCATTTTTGCTAAATACGGCTTAACTACGATCGCAGCTTCAATACCCACAAAAATATTTGCCGCACCGCTCAGAGCCTCAGCACCACTCAAACGCATTGTCCAGAAGAACAATTTGGCAAACACATCCACAATCTTCTGGATAAGACCTAGATTTTCTAGCAACGCCATAAATCCTGAGAAAAACACTACGGCAGGCAAAGCTCGAAACGCAAACACATAGGACAAGCGATTCGTCGTGCAATAATTAGCTGCGGCATTCGCAACACTCGTCAAATCATCCAATAGAACCTGTCCTGGGGGGCAAGTGCCATCAGGACGTAACGGCAACAACACATAAGGTTCTTGTCCAGTTGGTGGCACAAGCAAACGTCCAAATACGAATCTAGCGCCAGTATCTGCCGAGGCAAAGATACCATCCAATAATTCACTAAACCATCGTAAACCCTCTCTAGTTTGCGGCTGCTGAAAAACTAGATAGCCCAGCACTAGTTGTAAGCCAATACCCCAGATAATGACTCGCCAAGGGATGACTCGGCGATCTTCAGAGAAGATCCAAGCGACAAAGCACAAGCCAAAAATGCCAAAGAAAGAAACAAAATTTAGGTAGGTCATGGGCGTTTGAGGGTGAGATTAGTCAACATAGATAGCCAAATCAAAAAAGTACTCAAAAAGCTAATTAAAAAGTAAATGAGTTTTACAGTTGCAAAATTCGATCAAAATGTTACGATGGTAAATGCTTTAAACCATGTCATTTCGCTAAAAGGAATAAACTGTGGCAAATATCAAGTCCGCCAAGAAGCGCATTCAGATCGCTGAGCGCAACCGTCTGCATAATAAATCATATAAGTCAGCCGTCAAAACTTTAATGAAAAGCTATTTAGAAGCAGTTGATGCTTATAAGGCTAATCCTTCGCCTGAAGCTCTAGAAGCTGTTAATGCTAAACAGTCTTTGGCTTATAGCAAAATTGATCGTGCTGTCAAGCGTGGAGTTCTTCATAGCAATACTGGCGCTCGTCGGAAGTCTAATCTTGCTGGAGCCCTCAAAAAAGTTACTGCAACAAATTAGCACTATTCAACTAGCTATAGATGAGCGTTTTCCGAACGATAGTAACTAAGATTATTTAGGTGTCATATAGCACAGGTGACTTTGCTTATCTTTGCTATAATTTCAGTTCGGACAACGATCAATTAAAGATTAGTTACTTTGGGCTTGCGGTCTTACAGCGTATTGCTGACGATCCGAAATAATCGGGCAGGTTGTAGAATAATCGCTTTTCCCTACAGTTTTCTACGTCTGCGATCTTTGAGTTCTTCTCAACCTGTCTAGCTTATAGCTGTGAGTTAAACCTAGATGTCTAATTCTGATAAAGATAGATTCTTGAATCCCATCTCTAATTTTAGAGGCGAATTTTCGCCACAAAATTTAGCTTTTAATGCTAACCTGCAAGAGTTTACAAATCGTATTTCGATCATCTGTGCCTTAGAAACTGGTGGTAAGATTTCTTCAAATGAAGCTTATCGGCAGATCAAGGAACTCTGGATTAAGTTAGATACATCCAGACAAAATCTTTTGGGCGATGACTAATTTATCTTGAAATGCTATCTCAGAGTAGCTTGTCAACTTTTTTATACCCGTACCATAGACATAAATCTACGAAAAGATTGTTTACAATCTTTAACAAAGGTTTATACTAATAATAATTAACTTCATTTTGCTGATTTCTCCCATTGCATGACTATCCAAAGCAATCTAATCTTTGGAAGCTGAGGTTTTCATAGAAAAACTCATTTTAAACCGCTTAAAATTTAGGGCAGAGATGTCCTTCGGCTTTGTTAGTGATTGTTTATCCCGTGCGATTGGCAGAATAGGCGAACTGTTCTTAGAACAAATTTGCTGCAAATCTTAGGATCATCCATGCCCTCATCTTTTCTTACTCTCGGTATTTCTGAAGCACGAGTTGCTAAGCTCGAATCTATTGGCTTTACAGAGCCTACTGCTATTCAAGAGCAGGCAATTCCTCAACTGCTCGCAGGAGCAGATGTACTAGGTCAAGCGCAGACTGGTACTGGCAAAACGGCAGCTTTTGCTCTGCCAATTTTGGAGCGTTTGGATCTTAATAGTGATTCATTGCAAGCGCTAATTTTAACTCCAACTCGTGAATTGGCTATTCAAGTTGGTCAGGCGATTCGTAGTTTTAACACCAAGCCAGGTGCGAAAATCCTGACTGTATATGGTGGATCTGACATCAGTCGCCAAATGATTCAATTGGAGCGAGGTGTTCATGTGGTTGTCGGTACTCCTGGTCGAGTGATCGATTTAATGGAGCGTGGCAAACTCAAACTAGAAAACCTTTCTTGGTTTGTTCTTGATGAAGCTGATGAAATGCTCAATATGGGCTTCATTCAAGATGTAGAAAGGATTTTGGTGACAACTCCTTCTACTAAGCAGAGTACTTTCTTCTCAGCTACCATGCCACCTGCGGTCAAACGCTTGGTGAAGAACTTCTTGAAATCACCTGTTACTATAAAGGTTGAGAGTCAAGACTCTACGCCTACTCGCATTGACCAACAGATTTATTTAGTTCCCTATCATCTGACTAAAGAAGAAGCTCTGTTGCCTATTCTGGAATATGAAGCGCCAACCTCAGCGATCATCTTTGTTCGTACTAAGGATTCAGCTAGTAGATTGACTGAAGTTCTGCAATCTTCTGGTCATAGTGTCGATGAATATCATGGCAACCTTTCACAATCCCAGCGTGAAGCTCTGTTACGACGCTTCCGCAATCAACAAGTTCGTTGGGTTGTTGCAACTGACATTGCTGCGCGTGGTCTAGATATTGATGGTTTGACTCACGTATTTAACCTTGATATTCCTGATGATCCTGAGCGTTATGTTCACCGTATCGGTCGGACTGGTCGTGCTGGTAAGAAGGGAATCGCGATTACTTTAATTTCTGGAAAAGAGCGCTACAAGTTGCGTCAACTGGAACAGCAAGTTGGTATGCCTCTTCCTCCTCAGCCTTTGCCTAATGTGGCTCAAATTCAAGAGCGCCGCATCGGTCGTTTCACAGAACAAATCCTAGAAGCGTTGACAGGTGAGCGTTTGGCTTCTTTCTTGCCTTTGGTATCTCAATTGGTTGAGGATTATGATCCTCAGGCGATCGCAGCTGCGGCATTGCAACTTGCCTATACCCAACTGCAATCTGATAAAGCTGAACAAGCTGCATTACAAGTGTTGGCTAAGCAACCTCATAACCCTGAAGGTGGTCGTGGTCGCGATCGTGATCGTGATGGCGGCGGCGGTTCCTACAGTGGTAGACCCATCAAACGTGGTCAAGGCGGAAATGGTTCTCGCTCTGGTCGTGATGGCGGTGGTCGTGATGGTGGCGGATATGATTCGCGCCGTTCTTCTTCTGGACGCGATCGCGCTCCTATTCCCGCTCCTGTTAAGTATTAATTTATCAATTCCATTTAAAGTTTCTCAAAGCTAAACTTTAAATGCGATCTATTTAGAAAAAACTTTATTTAGTAAAGTTTTTTCTAAATAGATGAGAAGGATTCACCCAATTGATTGATATCTTTAATCTGTAACTTAAGAGACAATCTTAAATAAGTAATCTCAGCCCAAGCCATTTGTAGAAGGTTCTTGAATAAAGAATTCTCTCAAGAGGCTTGGGTTCAATATTTTATTGGTCATTCATTGGTCATATTGGAGCCATGCAGTCCTTAACTACCTTCTCAAACCTTGATACTCGCCTTCGCAAAAATCTGGCTGCGATTTTTTGGGCTGGTCTATTTTTCTGGTCGAGCATGGCATCACAGTTGCCGACTTTACCTCTCTATATCCGCAGCTTGACACAGTCTTTCGATCAAATCGGGATCATCATGGGATCTTTTGCGATTGGCTTGCTCGTGTGTCGTTCCTATCTTGGCAAGCTTTCCGATCGCAAAGGTAGACGCTACACAATGAGAATTGGCTTGATCGTAGCGGCTATAGTTCCTTTATGCTATGCCCTATTACCTTCTATCCCTTTATTAATATTATTTCGCGCTATTCATGGCATTAGTATCGCAGCGTTTGCGGTGAGCTATAGCGCTCTGGTCTCAGATCTTGCGCCAATTGAGCAACGCGGCGAAATAATTGGCTATATGAGTTTAGTAAATCCTTTGGGTTTGGCGTTTGGCCCTGCGATCGGTGGCTTGATGCAAGAGGCTTGGGGATACCAGCCTCTATTTGTCACTGCATCTTTGCTTGCCTTTGCGGGATTGATGTTGACAACTCAAATTGAAGACGAAGGCTATGAGCGCGATCGCCAAATCACCTCAGCCACTATAGTAAAGCCAAAATTTTGGCAGACTTTCCTTAATTCTAGAGTGAGAACTCCATCTACAGTTTTGTTGCTAGTTGGTTTATCTTTTGGGACGCTTAGTGCATTTATGCCAATTCTGATGCAGCAAAAGCATATTGCTCTGAACGCAGGTTTATTCTATATGGCAGCCGCTCTGTCTGGATTTATCATTCGCTTCCCTGTTGGAAGACTCAGTGATGAGTGGGGGCGAGGTTTATTCATTTCGATTGGCATCTTCTTTTACGGATTATCGATGGCAATCATCTATTTTGCTAGCCATGATTATGAGTTTTTACTATCGGGAATTGCTGAAGGAATAGGTTCAGGTATTGTGATTCCTGCAATCGTGGCTTTACTTGCCGATCGCACGATTCCACAAGAACGAGGCTATGTATTTGGGATGACTTGGATCGGCTTTGATGTGGGGATCGCTGTTGCTGGGCCAATTATGGGCAAGTTGATTGGTTTTGTAGGAATCGTCAATATCTTTGCGATCGCTACAGGGCTTTGTTTTGTTGGACTGGTTGTTTTTGCTACGCAGTCTAACAAAACTGTATATGAGTCGTTTAGATTTGCGATCGGTAAGTCAAGCGATCTCCATGCTGTTAAACCCTTAGCAATTCGTGTTTAATTCTGTGAGACAAAAAAATAATGACGACGCTTTACGCCGTCATTATTTTTTTGTCTCATATAGAAATGTAATCTTGTCTTAGGACATAAAACCCAAATTAATAAAGACGGAGCGAAGCTCCGTCTTTATTAATTTGGGTTTTGATTTGTCCTAAGACAAGTGACTGCAACTATAGATTAGATTCTATGACAATAGTTTTAGTTAGACATTGTTGGTGAGATAGGTTCAGAAGGTTTAGTCGCACCAAGTTCGCTCTGTGCTGAGGATGCAACCGATCTAGGCTGATAAAGTGACATAGAGCCTACAATTGGAATTGCAGAGGGACAACTATCAGTCTTATACCAAACGCGCTTACCCGATGTTAAACCTTCGCTAGCAGGACTTTGTTGCACTGTACAATTCCTTTCGGTGTCATGAATTGCAAATGCACTCATGTTTTCGGGTAAGCCTTGACTGACTACATCTATATAGCGATCGCGATAGATTCCCTGAATAATATTGCGATTGTAGAGACTAGCTGAAGTACCTACTTTGAGTGCATATTTGTCAATCATCCAACTTGGAACGAAGTATTTGTGTGATTCTCCTGCGCTGTTTTTAAATGTGACAATATTTCCAGACATCTTTTCGATTACCTGAGAAGTAGTGCTGTCTAGATACTCTCCCATAGTTTGAGCCTTGACTGGTGTGGCTAGTGTTGTTGAGGCGATCGCGATCGAAATCACGCTAAAACAGCAACTTAGAATAATTTTTTGCATAGTCTTGAATCTCCAAAAATGTGATTTGACTTGTATTTTGTCTTCCACTTCTTTACGATTACAGAACTATGGTTGAACTAATGTATGAATTGGTTGACTAAATCACAAAACTTATCTTCTGAACAGATACTCCCTTCCTATTCAAAAAATTGACATATAAAATCAAGAATTGGTGGGGCAAAGCGCCGCCTCACCAATTCTTGAACGGGAAGAAGTTAGGAAAGATATGAGCCAGATTTACGATTTTTTGGCGGGTTGGAGTCATAATTGCTTTAGAAACCATTTAAGAATTACTTTCTGTGGTCAAAAGCTCTAAGAGATCCCCCTCAATCCCCCTTAAAAAGGGGGAAGAATTTAATTCCCCCCCTTTTTAAGGGGGGCTGGGGGGATCTAGATAATTCTTAAATGGTTTCTTAAGCTCATGCCAAACCATCACATGCTTATGGCTTCAGAAAAGATTCCACTACTTTCACATTTTCAGAACTGCCTATAATTAATGGAGTGCGACTGTGCAGTTTTTTAGGGACGACATCAAGAATCTCTTGAGTTCCAGTAGTTGCGCGACCACCTGCTTGTTCAATTAGAAAAGCTAAAGGAGCGGACTCGTAAAGTAAACGCAATTTCCCATCGGCATGACCAACTGTGCCTGGATAGAGAAATACACCGCCTTGAAAGAGGATGCGATGAATATCAGCTACTAACGCTCCAGAATAACGTGCAGTATTTCCTTCTTGGCGATGCATATGTCTTACATATTCACGCATTGGCTCTTCCCATTGCCAGAAGTTTCCTTCATTTACACTATAGATAGAACCTTTAGCAGGAATATGGATATTCTCTTGAAAGAGAATGAATTCCCCAATACTAGGATCGAGGGTAAAAGCATGAACTCCATTACCTAGAGAATAAACTAGCATTGTGCTTGTACCATAGAGGATATAACCTGCACCGATTTGCTTGCGTCCTGACTGCAATAAATCTAGAGCTTCTCCAGAATTGTCAGCTCCTTCTTGTTGACGGATCGAGAAGATCGAGCCGATCGCTAAATTTACGTCAATATTGCTAGAGCCATCAATAGGATCATAAAGCAAGGTATAGCGACCGATGGGGCAATTCTCAGGAATGTAGTAGGGTAACTCCATTTCTTCGGAGGCAAGCCGACAAACTAAGCCACTCTGCTCAAAGGCGCGGAGAAAGACACGATTGGCATAGTGATCCATGTTTTTGACCGCTTCGCCTTGGACATTTACTTCGCCTGTGACCCCTAGTACATTTTCTACTAAACCTGCGCGGCTAAGATGGCGAGCGATCGTTTTGCCTGCTAAACCAATCCGTCCCATTAATGCACTCAGATCGTATGACTCAGCCGAAAATGTCCCAAACGTTGAAAGAACATGCTGAGAAAGTGTCATAAAGTCTCGTCCAAGGGCGATCTCTTCAGCGGGATTGAGTCTGGTAGAATCAGTCATGGGTGCGATTACCTTAAAGTCTTCTTCTCTATTATTAGCCAAAATTTATAGCATTGTGCCAACGCAATAATAATTATGAGCATCTGTCCTAGTTGTAAAGCTGCAAATCCTGATAGCCACCAATTTTGTCAATTTTGCGGCGCTAAAATTGCTATAGATATCGTCTTAAATATTCTTGGAGAAGAGGCTCTACAACCTTCCTCAGTGCCAACAAGACCATTGAATTTAGAGTCTGTATTAGACACAATCAAAATTCAGGTAAAAGATTTGGCATCTTCTCAATTGGTGAGCGACATAGAAAAATCATGGGATGGCTCAGAAGATCTGGAGGAATTGCCACTGGAGTTCAATTTAGAAGACTTTGCAGATGTTGATTCAGAAACATCGATGATTGTATCTTCCACAGTGCAGTTACAGGATATAACCTATGCTGGCAAGACCGATGTGGGAATACAACGCGATCGCAATGAGGATGATTTTGTTACGGTTTTTCAAACTCGCAGCATTAATGGCAAAAGCCAAATTAGCGATCGCAGTTATCGCGGTTTGTTTGTGTTGTGCGATGGTATGGGTGGGCATGACGGTGGCGAAGTTGCGAGTGCGATCGCGGTTAATTCGATTACTGATCAGTTTCGCCCATTTTGGATCGACACTTTGCCGGGGGAGAAGAAGCTTAATGAGATTATCTGCAATGCTAATCAAGCAATTTTCATCAAGAATGAAAATGAAAAACGGAAGTCTCTAGGCAGAATGGGAACAACTCTAGTTGTTTTAGGAATTCATGATCTAGATGTTGTAATTGCTCATGTTGGTGACAGCCGTATCTATAAAGTTACTAATAGCCCTAATCTCGAATCAGAATCAAAATTAGAGGCAGAACCAAAATTAGAACAAATCACACGCGACCATGAGGTTCTCAATCAATTACTGGATCTTGGTGTTGAGCCTGAAATAGCGCAGTCTAGACCTGATGCTCATCAGCTTACTCAAGCGCTTGGTCCTAATCCTAGTGATCGCCTTGAGCCCTCGATTGAGTTTTTTACGCTGACCGAGTCAACCTTGTTTCTACTGTGTTCTGATGGTTTGTGTGACAACGACGTGATCGACGATAATTGGCGATCGCATTTATTACCAATTTTAAATAAGGAAGTCGATCTGCAAACTGGTTTAGATAGACTCATTGAGTTAGGAAATAACGTCAATGGTCATGACAATCTCACTGCGGTTTTGGTGTTGTGTGAGCTTGGATAGATGCGATTCATAAAATAATGACGCTTAGCGCCATTATTTTATGAATTTTAAATGCCTTTCTACACGGGCTTCAATCACAATGTCAGGATGATTGTATTGCAGATATTTCTCTAATAATTTAATATCTGGCCATTCCCAAACATAAACAGTCTTAGCAAAATATTGAGAAATATAGGGCTGTAAGGCAATAAAAAATGAATCTCTAAAAATCAACGCCTTTGGTGCATCAATTCGACAATCTGTAAAAAAGGTCGCCTTCATCTGATCTTCAGGGTGCTTCTCTGCAATTTGTTTGTCGCATCTGGGTAATGGTTTACGCAGTTCAGGAACCATCTCTTTAAGGAAGTAAGAAATATTTAACATATTAGCAATATCCCCTGACTTGTATTCTATCAATCCAAAATCTTGCCAAGAGTAGTTAATTGGATTAAGATTTGGATAAACTTTCTGGATGGTGCGGATAATTTCATGCTGTGCGATCGCAGCGCCAAAATTGTTCCAATGAGTATCAGTTTTATAAAATAATTGTCCCTGTTGCTTTGCTGCCAGCAATGCAGGTCTTAAATCTAGGACTGTTACCTCCGAATCTTTCATATATTCTATTAGTTGATCTAGGCGGGTTTGTTTCCCAACTTGACGAATATGCTCAGGCATATACTCTGAATAAATAGAGTATTTGTCAGGCACAGCTACAAAGAGATAGGAGATTCCCTGTTGCTTCAGCCACTTATGCTTTGCTTCTAATCCGATTTTCCAGCTTCTGAGTTCTTCTGGAGTGAAGGGATCATTTCTCCGATAATCCTCAAGACTGTTACCTTCCGAAGGATTAACATAAAATAACCAATCATCTAATCCAATCAGCACTTTAGGATTTGAGGAATTCTTTAATATGATGCTGTATAAAGAATAAACCTGAGTTAACTGATCGCGTAATCCGAAATGATCATTAAAGAATGATTCAAACTGTGACGGGAATTTAGTCATGCTTTTTTGATCCCACTTCAATTCGGGAAACTCAGCAAGTTTACGTTTTTCCGTCGCTGATTCTTTGCGATTATGAGTTAAAACTAAAGGTAAAAACAGCCCGATTACAAAAGTCACAATCAATAGATTGTCAAATATCCGAGATGCTTTGTTTTTAGAGTTTTCTGTGTGCATGGAGCAAACTGTCTAGAGACTTAAAAGCGATAATAGATAAATGGATTATATGTTCCTGCGGCTAAACTGGCGGCGGAAATCAGAAATAGGCTAACTAAAAGTGAATAATATCCACCGTATAGAACGGGCTGAAGATGACTAAATTTTGGAGAAATAATTTTCTTTTGTAATTGGATTGCAACCCAACTTGCTATGGGAGTTGCCAGTATACTCCCCATTATTAAGTTAATTAGGGTCTTCAAATCAAAATAGAGCATGGTGAAATGATTGACTCCATTGGCATCAGTAATCCCGATCATGCTTCCTAAATATTGAATTGCTTGACTCACGGATTCTGCTCGAAAAAATACCCATGCAATCATCACTAGTAATAATGTATATAGATGTCGTACTGGTATCCATAAGCGATCGAGATATTTGTGCCAGCCCAATCTTTCAATTACCAAATAAGCTCCATGTAAGGCTCCCCAAATGACAAAATTCCAACTTGCGCCATGCCATAACCCACATAGTAAAAACACAATCCACAAATTGAGATAAGTCCGCAGTGAAGAGCCACGATTGCCACCCATAGGAATGTATAGGTAGTCGCGAAACCAAGTGGACAGGGAAATATGCCATCTTCGCCAAAAGTCACGCATAGATTGGGCAATATATGGATAATTAAAATTCTCTAGAAATTCAAATCCAAACAGCCGTCCCAATCCGATCGCCATGTCGGAATATCCTGAGAAATCAAAATAGACCTGTAATGTGTAGCAAGCAATTCCTAACCAAGCCATGCCTGTAGTGACTTCATGCACTGGTACGGCAAAGATTTTATCGGCGACTTCTCCTAATGGATTTGCTAGCATCGTTTTTTTAGCTAATCCAAAAATAAATCTCTGAATTCCCGCAGAAAACTGTGGTCTGGTGACTGTCCGTGACACAATTTGCTTAGCGACATCATGATAACGAACAATTGGACCTGCAATGAGTTGCGGAAATAGGCTAACGTATAGCCCACAATTAATGGGATTTAACTGCACATCTGTTTCTTTCCGATAGACATCGATCACATAGGACATTGCTTGAAAAGTAAAAAAGGATATGCCAATGGGCAGTGGAACTTGAGAATATGCGATCGCAGGAATTGAAAGATTTTGCAGAACTACGTTGAGATTATTGACGAAAAAATTAGCGTATTTAAAATAGAATAACAATCCTAAATTACTGATAATTGATATTAAGAGTATTTGATGTTCTTTAATGACGGTAAGCAGTTTTTGACGATGTAGATGTAATAGCACTCCCGCCATATAGTTCAGCAAAATAGAAAAAATCATCAGGAAAACATAAACTGGCTCTCCCCATGCATAAAAGATCAAGCTCATGATCAATAGAAAAATATTCCTTAGATACAGGAGCTTTGAGCTAATCAGAAAATATCCTGCTAAGGCGATCGGTAAGAATAAAAACAAAAATAATGCTGAGGCAAAAATCATATGAGAATTATTTAATTACGAATTACGAGATTTTTTAATTACGAATTACGAATTACGAATTACGAGTTAAAATTTCTTGATTTATAATGCGTAATTTATAATTTCACTCATAAATGAAACTTGAAAATGTAGTCCAAACAAAAAGTTACGCCTTCGCAGTGCGGATCGTCAAACTATATCAACATCTAATAAACACGAAAAAAGAATATGTGCTGTCCAAACAAATATTGCGATCGGGAACAAGCATCGGCGCGAATGTTGAAGAAGCGATCGGCGGACAATCAAAAGCTGACTTTATCTCTAAACTTTCCATAGCGTATAAAGAAGCCCGTGAAACAAGCTACTGGTTAAGATTATTAAAAGATACCGACTACCTGACATCAAAAGAATTTGAAAGTATATACCCCGATGTAGAAGAACTATGTCGCATTATAGGCAGCATTCAAAAAAGTACAAAGGGAAATTGAAAATTACGAATTACGAATTTAACAACTCGTAATTCGTAATTCGTAATTCGTAATTAAAAATCTCAAAGCTCTATCGGAACTTCTGTAAAAAAACAACTTCTCGCGCCAGTGTGACAAGCAATATCGCCAACCTGCTCAATTTTGACCAAAATCACATCGCGATCGCAATCGTAATATAGTTTTTTTAACTTCTGAATATGCCCCGAAGTTGCACCCTTATGCCATAGCTCTTGACGCGATCGGCTCCAATAATGCACTTCACCAGTCGAAACCGTTAATTCCAGCGCATGACGATTCATCCATGCCATCATCAAAATTGTGCCATCTTGGTGATCTTGCGCGATCGCAGGAATCAATCCTTGAGCATCATATTTAAGCGTCTCAATCCAATTGTCAGGCATTTTTTAGCTATTACATTGTTCAGATAAATTATATAGCAATGCAATATACAGCTAGGACAAATCAAACCCCAAACTCAAAGTGGCGGCGCTTCGCGCCGCCACTTTGAGTTTTACCTTACATTTCTATACCAAGCATTCTTGCAATTGTTGTTGAAGCAACTGTGCATCAAGATTTCGACCAATGAGAACTAATTGATTGTCAATAGGCTTCTTGCGATGGTCATAGTTTAGCTCGTAGCGCTTTCCACTCAATTGAAAAATAAAACGCATATCTTGAGCGGAAAAACTAAGAACCCCTTTAGCTCTAAATACATCAACGGGCATTACCTTATCAAGGAAATAGGTGAATTTGTCTAGATCAAATTGGCGATCGCTTTGAAATGAGACAGAGATAAATCCATCATTGGCTAAATGGTCAGAGTGGTGATGATGTTCATGTTCGTGATGCTCATGTTTATGATGCTCATGTTCATGGTGTTCGTGATGCTCATGTTTATGATGCTCATCCTCGTTCTCTACTTGATTATAAGCACTAGTCTCGGCTAGATCCACATCTAGGATTAGAGGTAAGGGAACTTCACCATGTTGCGATCGCAAAATTCTCGCCTTAGATTTAGTCTGGCGAAGGTATGCCTCCAATAGATCAACTTGTGCTTCTGGGACTAAATCCGTTTTGTTTAGCAATACTATATCGCCGTATTGCACCTGACTAAGTGCTGCTTCACTACCAAAATGATCGGCAGTAAATGTCTCCGCATCGATCACTGTAAGGATGGAATCGAGGCGCGTTAGATGTTTTAGTTCTGTTCCCAAAAAGGTCAAGGCGATCGGCAGAGGATCGGCAACGCCAGTTGTCTCGATCACCATATAATCAATTCGCTCATGCCGTTCTAAAACGTTATATACAGCATCAACCAAGCTGTCATTGATCGTGCAGCAAATACAACCATTGCTAAGCTCCACCATGCCATCTTCAATATCGACAAGTAACTGTCCATCAATGTTAATGTCGCCAAATTCATTCACCAAAACCGCCACTTTTAAATCTTGACGATTTTTGAGAATTTGATTGAGAAGTGTCGTTTTTCCACTACCCAGAAAACCCGTAACAATCGTTACAGGCATTCCTCGTTTAGGCACATCTAGTTGAGAATTTTGCATGATTTTTTAGTGGCTAATTTGATTCGGATTTACCGTGATTTTGTGTTTTAGCGCCAATCGCATTTTAAATACAAAAACTAAATACCAAAACTAAACATAAAGGTATTAAATTCTCTTCAATGCATACAAGCGAGAAAATCGGATTTTAGTTGCTCTGAGTCAAGGTTGCGCCCGATGAATACTAATTCATTCTGACGATTCTCATCTGGATTCCATAGGCGATCGCGTGTAGCGTCAAATAACATATGCACACCTTGAAACACAAACCGTTCCTCAATTCCTTTGATATTGAGAATTCCCTTCATCCTAAAAATATCTACACCTTGTTCGCGAAGTAGCCTGCTAATCCAAGCATTGACCTTGGGTAAATTAAGTTCACCTACTTCCACGATCACGACAGATTTCACCGTATCATCATGTTCGTGGGCATCTTCGCCGAGAAACTCAGGATCGATTTGCAATGCTCGATCTAGCTGAAATGCACCAACGCCTAAAACTGCATCCATCTCAATCTCAGAGTTTTGAGTGCGATAGATTTTACACATCAAGTTCATGGATTTAATGCGTTGTTCTAGCTCTAGTAGCTCTGCTTCACTTACCAGATCAGTTTTATTGAGTAAAATGATATCCGCAAAAGCGATTTGCTCCTGTGCTTCTTCCGCATCCCAATGCTGAGAGATATGTTTAGCATCAACGACGGTGACCACTGCATCTAGTTTGGTTTTGGCGCTGACATCTTCATCAACAAAAAAGGTTTGAATTACTGGGGCAGGATCGGCGAGTCCTGTCGTTTCAATTACTAAATGGTCGAACTTGTCACGGCGGCGCATCAAGTTCGTAATAATCCGAATCAGGTCACCGCGAACAGTACAGCAAATGCAACCATTATTCATTTCAAAGATTTCTTCATCGGCATTAACTACCAATTTATGATCGATGCCCACTTCTCCAAATTCATTGACAATCACAGCAACTTTTTTGCCATGTTCGTGAGTGAGGATGCGATTGAGCAAAGTGGTTTTGCCTGCACCGAGATAGCCAGTTAAGACGGTGACAGGAATTTGAGAGAAGTTTGTAGTCATAGGTTTATACAAGATTATCGATTTGGATTTGGATTAGCGATCGCTTGCACCACATCGGTATAGGCGATATCGGGAATCGCCTTGTGAATCCGAATTATGCGATGGGGACTAGTCATCACGGCGATCGCTGTCTGAATAGGTGGACAACCAGAGTCTTGGCATTGCAGTTGATTGATTGAGATAACCGTGTGGCGATCGATTTGCAGGATTTCATATAGCCAATCCTTGAGCTGTTGTAATTGCTGTGGGGAAACTTCAGGTTTTCGAGGGAACAGGTCTATGGACATACAGGATCGCGACAATATGACGCTGAGGTGTTTTAATTATATCAATAATGATAATCATTATCAAGCTAATAAGTGTCTGTACGAAAGAAATTATCCCAACCCGTAGGATTGCGTCCCATTGGGACGCAATCCTACGGGTTGGGGTTGCAATAAATAAAAAACAAAAAATATGTTAGAAGTCGAGCATCTAGGAGTCAGCTATCACGATGTCAGTGCAGTGGATGATGTCAGCTTTGTGATCGCTTCTGGGCAAATGGTGGCGGTAATTGGACCGAATGGGGCTGGCAAAAGTACAGTTTTCAAAGCCATTTTAGGATTAGTTCCAGCTTCTAGCGGTCATGTACGCTATCGATCGCGATCCTTGCACCGACAACTCCGCAAGGTTGCCTATGTGCCGCAGCGATCGCAGGTCGATTGGGATTTTCCTGTGACTGTATGGGGAGCGGTGATGATGTCTCGCACCCGCCATCGCAATTGGTTGGGCTGGATCAAGAAGTCTGGTTGTCATTGTGAAAGCATTGTTAAATCAGCACTTCATCGTGTTGGTATGTGGGACTTGCGCGATCGCCAAATTGGTGAATTATCAGGTGGTCAGCAGCAAAGGGTATTTCTCGCTAGAGCGATCGCCCAAGAAGCAGAATTACTATTTTTTGACGAGCCGTTTGTGGGCGTGGATAAGAAAACCGAAGCCGTAATTTTTGATGTGTTTGCTGAATTAAAATCTCAAAACAAAATTCTGTTAGTGATTACTCACGATCTTGGTTCCAATTTAGATAATTACGATCGCCTGTTGCTGCTGAATAAAGAACTCATCGCTGAAGGCGATCGCGATGAGGTGATTACCACCCAAAACATTAAACGCGCCTATGGCGATAGCGTGATTTTGATGCAGAAAGAAGTTACCTAACTTGAACAGCGCTTCGCGCCGTTCAAGTTAATATTTAGGAATAAAAATTATGTTGAATTGGTTGATTGAGCCTTTGGGATTCGAGTTTATGCGAAATGCGATCGCGATCGGTGTTCTCATTGGGATTTTATCGGCGGTAGTTGGAAGTTATCTAATCGTGCAGCATATGGGGCTTCTCGGTGATGTGGTTGCCCATGCAGTCTTACCTGGATTAGCGATCGCTTTTTATATTGGGATGGATATTTTTCTCGGTGCATTCATCGCAGGAACGATTAGTACCTTTGTCGTGGCTTGGATTCAGACCCATTCCAAAATTAAGGTTGATACGGCAATGGCATTAGTATTTTCAGGCTTTTTAGCCTTGGGCGTGATGTTGATTACTACCCTCAAAAGTAAATTAGATCTGCACAGCTTTCTATTTGGCGATATTTTAGGAGTTACTAGTGCTGATCTATGGCGAACTTTGATCATTGCGATCGCGGTTTTATTCTGTGTCGCCATCTTTTACCGCGAATTAATCTTCTATTGCTTCGATCCCTTAGCTGCCAAGGCAATGGGCTTACCCGTTCATTTCATTCACTTTGGGCTAATGGCAGGAATTACGCTCACGATCATTGCTAGTATGCAATCGGTCGGTGTAGTGCTAGTTGTCTCTCTACTCACTGGCCCCGCCGCAACTGCCTATCTATTAGTGAGAGAATTACATTTAATGATGGTTTTAGGGGCAATAATTGGGGTGATTGCAAGTGTCAGCGGGATGTACGTCAGCTATTATCAAAACGTTCCTTCGGGCAGTGCGATCGTGTTGATTATTTCAGGATTTTTCTTGTTAGCATTACTATTTAGCCCTTCGCAAGGGATTCTAACAAAGCGATCGATCACCCGACGGGCAAAGTCTTTGCTGAGCAAATATAGAAGTTAGATGGTACGAAATGCTACTTAACTCCTATCTCGCTCTAGCTAATCCTGTCGCAAAATCGTTCATACAACGATAGGCGCAACTAGTGTCTCTGAATTTGTACCGACTAAATGAGTTGTGGAGTTCCGTACAAATTTTGAAGCGATCGCCTCTTCAACTGGTAAATAATTCACAAATTTACTGATGATCGCATTAAAGCCCTATTAGTCAGAGAGGCGATCGCTAGGCGTTGATACAAAGCTTCAGTTGTTTGTAAAATAATGATCTAGTTATATTACTAACCGCAATCAAATATGAATAAAAAATAAGATTAGAATCTAAATTAGGTTAGAATTTTAGAAATAGTTTTCTATGATTTCGATAAGCTGCAAATAGTAGAATTTCATTCATGACTGATTACCACATTGCTCGACCAGAAGAAAAAGCGTTAATCGATCGCATCACTAAGGCGATCGCACAACCAGAAGCATCTCCAATGATGTTTTATGTTTGGGGGATCGGGGGTGTGGGTAAGTCTACGATATTGAATAAGACTCAGGAAAAGTTAGAGGAGCAGTACAAAAATAAAGTTCACTTTACTAAATTTTCCTTCGCGACATTCACGGAAACGCCTCTTGACGTGATGGTGAAGCTGCATGAAAATTTGCCGCAACTTGGACTTTCGCAAAAAGACGTAAAAGATCTACTCCCAAAATCTAATCTCGATCCTTTTGCAGAGAAGTATAAAACTTACAAAGAAACTCTTAACGCTTTGCTATCTGAACCTATTGATAAAGGGGGGGCGATTAATCCAGAACAAATAGGTCTAGCTAAACAAGTTGCTAAACTTGCACTCAATGCATTAGGTGTTGCAGGCTCAGCAGCCATGACAATGGGGATCAATACACCTTTGTCATCATTAGTATCTTCGGTGACATCGACTACGGTAAGTAATGTGGCGGATACAGCCGTTGATGGTGCTGTTACAGTTTTATCGCTCAAGGATAATTTGCTGGCAAAGCATAGGGCGACCCAAAAGGCGGAAATACAGGAATTGATGCTAGAGCCTTTACCTAAGCTCACTCAAGCTTTTGTCGAGACTTTGGTAAACCATGCTAAGCGAGTTCCAGTTGTGCTGATTGTGGATACCTATGAGAAGGTTTCGCCAGATGTCGATCGCTGGTTGCGGGAGGTGTTGCTACAAAACAAAGAACTGAAAAATAGCAAAGTCCGCATATTGATGGCGGGACGGTTTCAATTGTTCAAAAAAGATGGTTGGAAAGAATTATCTAGGGAGTCTAAGTTAGTTCAGGAAACTCCATTAAAGATATTTGAAAAGGAGCAGACAAAGAGCTATTTAGAGAAAATTGGTGTTTCTGACAGAAGAGATATTGAGAAACTGAATAAACTTACTAAAGGGTTGCCATTTTACTTAGACCTTATCAGAAAGAAAAAAGAAGATGGTGAGCCAATTAATTTTACTGAGGAAATTTCTGAACGTTTATTTAAGGGTTTGACTGAACAGCAAAAAAGTTTGTTGCAGTTAGCGGCTTGTTGTCGCTGGTTCGATAAGCCTTTGCTACAGAAATTAGTGGCTTGTCGAGATCTTGATTTTGTAACTGGTGTCGATCCTAACTTGAATTGCTTTGAGTGGCTGAAAGGTTATGACCTTGTTGACTTTGTGGAAGATAGTAACTACAGATACTGTCTAAAGGATGTGGCAAGAGATGTAATTCGGCAGTCTCTTCATGGCAATAGTGCTAACGAGTTTCGGAATATACATTCACAATTACAAAAATATTTTGAGGAATTAGCAGATCGGGAAGTACCGCCCAATTTATATGAATCGGAGAAATATGAGAATGAAATTTGGTGTAGATATACAGCCGAGTCTATTTACCACGCATTTTTCAATTTGCGCCGTGATGAATGTAAGCAATATTTCTTAAATCACTTTTTTGCTTCTCGCTTCTTCAATCAAATTTCAGTTGTAATCGCTCCTTTTACCGCAATCCTCTCTGAAGCAGAAGTTTCTGAGAACATACTCTTACATCAAGAAAACAAAAGATTTTTAGAAGATATCAAGCGCTTGATACCTTTTGGTTGGCTTATCATGAATTCTCCGCCAAGTCCTAAAGTGGAAGTTAATGACGCTGTGCTGCCAAAAGCTTTACTAGAAACCATAGAAAATGGGATAGAAAAATGTTTTGAACAAATTGATTCTCTTTCTGATGGAGTCGCCAAATGGACTGCTTTAATGAGCAAGTCTTGGCGTTGTCGCTCAGGTCAAGAATTAGATGTGCTGAAACAAGCTGAACAGCAGGCTAATTTGCTTGAAAACAAAATAAACCCCGACGCTTTTAGTAAAGTTTTCTTTGAAGTTGCAAATTCTTACATTTCACTAAAGAAATACGAAGAAGCGATCACTGCCTATGACAAAGCCTTGCAAATCAAACCTGACTTACTCGAAGCATGGAACCTCCGAGGCATTGCGCTAAGACAATTAGACAGAAGTGAAGAAGCGATCACATCCTATGACAAAGCTTTGAAAATCAAGCCTGATTGCCACGAAGCATGGAATTTCCGAGGCATTGCGCTAATTAATTTAGGAAGAAACGAAGAAGCGCTCATATCCTATGACAAAGCCTTGCAATTAAAACCTGACTTACTCGAAGCATGGAATTTACGAGGCATTGCGCTAAGTAATTTAGGAAGAAATGAAGAAGCGATCGCCGCCTATGACAAAGCCTTAAAACTCAAACCTGACTATCACGAAGCTTTTCGAGGTCGAGGTATTTCGCTGACAAGACTCGGACAATATGACAAGGCTCTAACTGACTTTAATCAAGCTATAGAATCAGATCCCAATGATTTACAATCCCGAATTAATCGTGGTGTTTTGTTTGCTTGGATGGGACGATATGCAGAAGGAACAGAAGCTTGTGATGGAATCTTACAAAATAATCCTAATCATGTTGATGCTCTCTATGGCAAAGCTTGCTGCTATGCCCTGCAAAAAAATATTGATGACTCCATAAAATATCTAACTTTAGCAATTGATCGAGAAGCTGATGAGACTAAAAAGCGGGCAAAAGAAGATCCAGAATTTGATGGAATTAGAGATGATGATCGCTTTCAAGAATTAGTTAGCGGTTAATAGTTACCGTATAGATTTAAAGTGACTGAGTTTGCAAAACCATAAAATGTAGAAAAATCTAACAATCCTATGAAACAGACAAAACTACCAAAATCTAAAAAGAAAAGCTTCTCTAGCTTCGATCTTGCCTCGGCATATAAACAGCTAGGAATCAAAACTTTAACCCATTGGAACTTACCAGACATAGCGATCGCCCCTAGTGAATTTTTTATCAAAAGATTGGAACGCTTGCATCGCAACTTCGATCTACGGAGTTATGAAGAATCCAAAAAGCTTCTAATCGATGCCTTTTGTGAAGAAGCAATGGATAGCAGCGACAAGCTGAAAATATGGAAAGGAGGAAAAATAGAAAGCGATATTTTAGTTGGCAATGCCGATTATCTAATTGCCCCTAGACAGGACTATTTAGATACCCCATTCCTATGTATTGTCGAAGCCAAACGTGACGACTTTGAGCAAGGTCTAGCTCAGTGCCTAGTAGAAATGCAAGCCTGCCAATGGGAAAATCGGCAAGCAAATAAAGAGATTGATGTGTTGGGAATTGTCACTAATGGGCAAGGCTGGATATTTTATAAACTAGCGATCGCAGGAGAAGTCTATGAAACAGGAATGTATGCTGCCGATGATACGGATAAGACATTAGGGGCTTTACATTCAGTCTTTCAAGAGTGTGAAAGCAATTTGTAAATCATGGGCGATCGCCTCTCATCAATTAAAATCAGAAAACAAATATGCGATATCCATAGACCAATAAACTCATGAACGAATTGCGCGATCGCATCCATATAACTTTATGTGTTTTGGTGATACTTTTAAGGTGCAAGTCATTGTAAAGGCGATCGCATTGCTCCCGCACTGACTAAATCAACAATTAGATCATCATTCAGTAGTTAGTTTTGCGATCGCTTTGCATTGATTTTTCGCTAAGGCGTTTTCAATTGAAATGCGGTGTACTTGCCACCCAATCCTTCAACAATCGTGCGAGTATTTGCAATCAACATCCCAGCATAGGTTTCAGCTTCACTGCCTTTTGCTCCCAAACCATCGGCATAGAGTTCGCGTTCCGAAACTTTGACATTAGCTTCCTTCGCAACAGTCGTAATCAATTTCGGATTGATTGATACTTCCGCAAAGATGGTGGGAACCTTGCTAGTTTTAATCACCTCAACGAGTTCTTTAACTCTAGTTGGTGTTGGTTGCTCCTCAGTGCTAATTCCATTTAAAGCACCTTCAACGGGAATGCCATAGGCTTTGGCATAATAGCCAAGGGCATCATGAGTCGTGACCAGCTTGCGTGAACCTTCAGGAATTGTGGCGATTTGCGCTTTGATCCAAGTATCGATTTGTTCGAGTTCGCTGACGATTTTGGCGGTGTTTTTAGCATAGGTTTCCGCTTGATCGGGGCGGAGCGTACTCAAGCTTTTGCTGATGGACTGAGTAATTTTGATGCCATTCTGGGCATTGTTCCAAACATGGGGATCGGCTTCTTTTTCAGCTTTTTTATCAGATTTTTCAGATGTAGCATCTTTTTTTTCTTCTTTATCATGAGCATGGTCATGTGCTTCTTCAGACATCAAGGGACTTGGCACAGCAACCTCGTTAACCGCTATTTTGGGCGCTGTATTAGAACTAGCTTGAATTAATTTGATCAGACTTGGCTCAAAGTCATAACCACCATAGAGAACTAACTTTGCCGAGTCGATCGCTTTACGATCATCGGGCTTAGGTTGATAAAGATGAGGATCTGTCCCCGCTTCGATCAGACATTTCAGATCAATCGTATCGCCTGCAATTTGCTTAGCCAAGGCACATGCTACAGAGTTTGTCGCCACGACTAGAGGAAAGCTTTCTGTTTTTGCTGGAGATGTGGCTGCGGTCGTAGTAGCTGCTGTAGTCGTAGTCGTCTCGGTGGGAGTGGTAACAGTACAAGCAGTAACGCTGCTAGCGATCGCGATTACTACCGCCGCCGAATAAATTCTAAATCCTTTGCTCGAAGATCTTTTGGAGCCTACCTTTGAGGATGTTTTTGTAGATGTATTTAAGCGCATTTTTGAGTTTTGCTAAAATAATGATAATCATTATCATAATACCTTTGAGCAAAAAATATAACAATGTAGGGTTTGCTTAGGACATAAAGCCCAAAAGACAAGTGGCTGCGCTTCGCGCAGTCACTCGTCTTTTGGGCTTTATGTAAGCTATAAAATCAAGCTCAGTAAGAGCAATCAACACCAGTGCAAAGTCTTGTAAACCAATTTTTCGCAATTACTCTTAGGGCAAAGTCATGACCTAATGTGCCACCTGTGATTGCATAGCGCAATGCAAATTCTAGACTTGGGTTGTATTGATCTCTCACGATTGGGCGCAATCGCTTTAAATCAAAGACTGGAATTTTAAAATCGTTAGGAAGCTCCTTCGCCTCCCATAATTCCTTGAGTGCAGTCCATCGGTGATGTCCAGAATCTAGCATCATTTTGGTAGGAGATTTGCGATCGCAAATCATCAAGCTCACAAGGGGAATTCCCTTCCATCCATTTATTAATATGCTGGACTTATATGTACTTACTAAATCTGGGCTATCTACACCACCCTTGCCATATTGACTAAACGCATTAAAAAAGTCCTCAGGGGTAAACCAATAGGCAGCAGCCAACATCTTTTTAACTGTTGTAACAGCATGTAATTTCTGCTCTTCTGAGAACTTATTCTCATGTTCAACTCGAAAATATTCCCATTGAAAATCATCCCAATCTGCTGTTTTTAAGTCTGATAGCCCACCATCAAAATCAAAGGCTTCAATTTGTGGGTCTTGTCTAGCCTCAATAGCCTCAGTCTTAGAAACTACTTCAATATTGGCAACAGCTTGTTTTTGCTTTGAGGTTGATGATTGTTTCTTATTTTGCCATTCAATGAAAGCCTGATCCGCTAAAACTGCGTTAACCCGTTCAATGCTATAGAGTCTAATCGGAGCCGCACTTTTGCTTTTGGGATTGCTCTGAGTCATGTCGCATTCACCCAAAAACTTTTTGATCGACGGGTCAGTAAAACCATGCAACTCTTTGAGTTCTTTAGAAGATATATATTCTGTCTCTGTAATTGCAATAGCCACTTTATCAACCTCTGCTTATCGTTATTTTCTTTACAGCAACAACTGCTGAAACAAAAAAAATATTTTATCCCTTTTGCAAGAAAAAGGACGTAGCTCGTGAGACTTACCGCAATTTTCGAGCAACCGAACCACAATAAACTTTTTGAAAGTGTTGCTTTGCAACACTTTCAAAAAGTTTATTGGTTTGGGTTTAAGCGTAAAGCGCTGTAACAGCAATTCTCATTATGAAACTAATTTGAGGGGGAGGGACGCAGTCTCTCCCCCTCAAATTGGTTTTGATGAAATTACGTCGTCGGCGTAATTTCATCAAAACCAATTTTTATTATGCTATTATTAAAAACATAAGGGATCGTAAGGGTTTCGACGTGTTAGTAGAAGCTATCCTTTGATGCAGGTCGAGAGCGAATTATCTCTCGTAAATCAATGATTCAAACAAGTACATGCGAACAACATTGTATCTTTCTCTCGTAAAGCAGCTCCTGTAGCCGCCTAAGAACCTTTTCGGTTTCGAGGTGTGATGTATGACTCCGTTAAATATGTCACTCCAACCCCCAACGGATGCTGCTTATAACTTTCTCTGGTAGGTTATTTGCTCAAGACTTTATCAGTGCATCTTTGGTTACTAGAGATAATTAGTAATTCCCTCCGTGAGGATCAAATCGGATAAACCTGTGAATGACTGGGAGGTTAGGCGCTAGTGCGGACGGCAGTTCGACTCTGCCCGATTCCATTAACCTAATAAAAAAAGGCACTTGCAAAGCAAGTGCCTTTTTTATATCTGTCTCCAAGTGTAATATTCCATAAAACCCAATAACTAATTGACGGCGCGAAGCGCCGTCAATTAGTTATTGGGTTTTGATTTTGTCCTAAAACAAGCAGCGACCACATTTCACCATTGCAACAACTGTAATTCATAGTGATCAAAATCTTTATCCTTGATATAACCAAGCGATTCATACAGAGATTGAGCTGCAATATTAGAAATTTGTGTTGATAAAGCAAGTCGGATTGCCCCTGTTTCCCGTGCAAATTGCTCAGCCTCACTCATCAGCCGTTTTGCAATTCCCCGCTTTCGGTAGGGTTCATCTACAAACAAATCATTCAAAATCCAAATCCGCTTCATCGACACAGAGGAAAAGCTAGGATAAAGTTGGGTAAATCCAACCACGCGATCGCAATCACGAGCTATAAGGACAGCAGAATCTTGATTTTGAAACCTTTCCTGAAGAAACTTTGCAGCAGCGTCGAGATCTGAAGACTGATTGTAAAAAACACGATATTGGTCAAACAGTCTAGAAACTTCGCCAAGATGCTCAAGACTAGCTAGACTAATCTCCATCTCTATCTCCTCAAAACTCACAACAATCTATATTTATAGCAAATTGCTAAGAAATACTAAGGACTAGCCAAGAAGTGCATAAACAAATATTCACAAATCCTCAATATCTAAAGCAGATAATTCTCCTATCTTGCTTGCCTGCGCTTGTCGGTATGTGGTTTGTGCAGATGATTCCGACATGGGAAATAGTCCAGCCGATCGCTATATTGATATTTTTTATCCTGACGATAGTTTTTGCATTCAGGTGGCGATCGCAGACTGCACCTAGCCAGAGAATCAAGCTATTTCGCCCATTTATCTTTTTCCCATTTTTAGCAATTTTCGTTTTAGTTTCACCACTACTGTACTTTCTCTTAACATTTAGATTTGATTACGGCTACGTTGCTACATACCAATTTCAAGGGCTACCCACGACTCTATATATTTATGAAACTTCCTGTTTCTTAGATGGTCGTTGTTTAAAATATAGTGCCACCGACATCAAGATTAGGGTTGGGATTTTGCCAATCATGACAAATCTTATATCTTGTCCTTGCTTATTTAATAAACCTTATCTTCAAGGCGATATTGCAACTTTTACAATTGAGAAAAGCCGTGACAAATCCAAGGTTGCTGTCTCTATAGACATGAGAAATGGCAAATTACTCTGACAAAAGAAATAAGACAATTATCATAAGGAATGAACGTAACCGTGGGAATTAAGTGTCCTAGTAAAAGTGTGGATTTCATCCTAATTTCATTTTCTTGAAGTAAAATAGAAATAGAACGTTAGGGAAAATCTATGAACTCTAAAGATGCTCAAAACTCTGCCAGAGAAAATCAGACCAGTCCCAAAAAATATCAGGCTTTGCTCTTGGGTATTGCTAGTATTTTGGTCGGTAGCACTGCCGTTGCGATCGCGGCAACTAATGTTGTCCAAGCAGAACAAACGTCACGTCTAGTTATTAGTCAGATGATGCCTCAGCAAGGCATGATGATGCATGGCATGATGGCAGGAGAGCAAACCAATCGCCACTTCATCGAAATGATGATTCCTCACCATGAAGGTGCTGTGCAAATGGCAGATCTCGCTCTCAAACTGTCTAAACGTCCTGAGATAAAAAAACTTGCAGAATCGATCAAGAGCGATCAAACTCGCGAAATTGTGCAAATGAAATCTTGGTATAAGCAATGGTATGGCACAGAAGTTCCAATTGCTACAACCATGAATCATGGCAACATGGAGCATCGTGGCATGATGGGAATGAAAAAGCCAATACTAACCAAGAAGCCTATGGGAATGCAGAATATGATGGCAGTTGATCTTAATGCCCTCAAAAATGCTCCTGATTTTGACAAGGCTTTTATCGAAGAGATGATTCCCCATCACAAAATGGCGCTGATGATGTCCAGCATGATCATTGACAGCGATCGCTCTGAGATGAGAACGCTATCTTATGCGATCGTTAAAGCTCAGAGCACCGAAATTGAGCAGATGCGTCAGTGGCATCAAAATTGGTATAAATAGCCAGATACAAGCACTTGTTGATGTATTAAACCTTTTCTTATACCAATTTTCAAAATGGCGTTGCCATTTTGAAAATTGGTATTGTCAAAATATTTTCTCGCCTTATCACCTGAGTCTCAAATATGTTCCATATTGTAAAACATCGAATTGCCACCCTGATACTAATAGTCACTGCGGCTACAAGTGGCGGCTTGACAGCTTGCACAGCGAATAATTCTGCATCAGTGCCTGTTGCTACTCCAACGGCTCCGCCGACAAAAGCAGCAGAAAATCCATCGCCAATGCAGAATTCAAATGGCATGATGTCCCATGGCATGTCTCATAGTTCGATGGATTTAGGTGTTGCTGATGCTGATTATGACTTGCGCTTTATCGATGGAATGACACCACATCATCAAGGTGCGATCGCGATGGCAGAGGATGTCTTAAAAAATTCCCAGCGTCCTGAATTAAAGAAGCTAGCACAGGAAATCATTCAAGCACAAAAGAAAGAAATCGCGCAGATGGCAGAATGGCGCAAAGCGTGGTATCCCACAGCAGGTGAGAAGTTAATGATGTGGCACGCTGAGTCTAATCACATGATGGCAATGACTCCCGAATTTCGCCGCAATATGATGATGAGTGTGGACTTGGGACGTGCTGACGATAAATTTGATTTACGGTTTCTAGATGCGATGATTCCCCATCATGAGGGTGCTTTAGTGATGGCAAAAGATGCGATCGCTAAGTCCAAACGCCCTGAAATTCAAAAAATGGCGCAAGAAATCCTCAGCTCTCAACAAGCTGAAATCGATCAAATGAAACAATTGCGCAAATGATGACAAAAAACAAAAAGAGAGTTGCGCCGCAACTCTCTTTTTGCTTTTTGTCGATCCCCCGTAATTCGTAATTCGTAATTGCCTTTAAATTTTCGGAGACTTCAGAACAGCTAGAAGAATTACCCACCAAGGGACGCGAAGATCTGGGATGAACTTCGCTTTGGTCTTGAGATTAGGTATACCTTGAGGCAATAAAAATCTGAGGGAACGCAAAGAAGCAGGACGATATGCATCTTCATCAACTACTCCGTAACGCTTCGCGAGTTCGGCAACAATCTGGACTTTACCAGTTCGCCGCATTAGATCTGCGTCTTTACACATTGCTGCAATTACTCTGCCAACAAACAATGGTGTTTCCCAGTTAAATTTATCTGCGATCGCGGCAACACCAAGATTTGGATCAGTACCTTTAATGCTTCCATCAGCCAACTGATGAAATTGTTCAGTGCCGACAATGCCTGGCCAAAGAGAAATCGAAGCAATATTAAAAGGCTTCAGTTCGACTGCCATATCTCCCGCAAGGCGATCGCAGCCAGATTTTCCAGTTCCATAGGCGACTCCAAAGATTGGTGCTAATCCACCCCAAGAAGATATCGTAATGATTGTGCCTTGTTTGCGTTGGGTCATCATCTTCGCGGCAAAATGACTTGCCACATAGTGACTTCTCAATCCGACTGCATTACAAGCATCCCAGAGACTGACATCAGTTTCCCAAAAGGGTTTACCTTTTGCTTCGATTAGCGATCGCACTCCACCATAGGCATTATTTACCAAGATATCTAATTGTCCGTTTTGCTCTCTTCTAATTTGCTCAAATAGAGTTTTAATCTGTTCATCATCGCTGTGATCGGTGGGAACTGCGATACAAGTTCCTCCTGCTTTTTCTACTGCGCATTTGGTATCTAATAAATCTCCTGACAGAGTGGCTGTTGGATTATTGTTATTTAGACTGCGCCCAGTGATATAAACTAGCGCTCCAGCTTCGCCCAACCCAATGGCGATACCTTTTCCAATTCCTCGCGATGCTCCTGTTACTAGCGCAACTTTACCATTCAAATTTTCTGTCATGAAAAATTGTCTCCAATGTTCTCTACAAGAGAGTTTGTCTAATAGGCGATCGCACTCATTCTATTTGATTATGCTAGTTTATCCAGTCTGGGAATCCAACTTATCAAGTAGTTTTAAACCTTGCTTTGGAGCCTTTGCTGAAATTGGGTGATGATTTCAGGAGTTAGTTCTTTTTCTGGCTCAACGGTTTCTCGTTCTGCTAATGCTATGTCTATTTCAGTGGGAGACGCCGTTCCTAGCTTTTGCAAAAGGTTAGTGAAGTCTGATTGTTGTTGATTAGTTTCTTTTTTGGAAATTGGTTGAATGATGTAATTTATGGAGGATTGACGAGTTAGAGCGTAGACAATGTATTGATTTAGTGAGACTCCTTCGCTCTCCGCTAAATCAATCAGTTGTTGGTGTAATGTATCTGGTAAGCGTAGGGCTAATCGGCTCATGGTTCAGTTCCTATTGATGCTAGTTTGACAATTAGTTGTGATGGAGTCATTACTTGCTAGCCTAACATTTGACTGTCACTACCTGTAGCATTGGAGGTATTGATGAGGTGTTCGAGCAACAATGCACAAAACTTTTGGAAAAAGAGCTAAGGATTTTCTTCAAACATTGCTTCTAAATTACGATCGCCACTAATCACTCGCATGATTTCTATGTCTTTAGGCTCTGCGAAGTCTTGCTCTGAGCTGATTAATAGCTGTTTCGCCATCAACGCCTTCTCCGCGATCGAGTTCTGCGGCGGCTATGTCGATTTTGTTGCGGACTTCTTCGACCCAGCGATCGTAATGGTTACGTTTTGCCAGAAGTTGCAATGCTTCGGCAATTACTTCAGTGGCGCTGGTGTAGCGTCCTGTGGCAAGCTGGGTTTGAATGAATTGCTCTTGTTCGGATTGGAGGGTGATAGGCATAGGTTTAGTTGGTGTGATGGTTATATCGATTATATCTTCATATCTAGTGTTGGGATTAGTGGTGAGATGACTGTGCTGTAGACATTGTAGACATCCGTAGGGGCTGAGCATTCCCACGACAATTTTTAAATTCTCAGGTTCCCTTACTTTGGGAATGCTCAGCCCAAGCCCTGACAACGCAGGGATAAGCGATCACTGAAAGCGTGGAGGGTTCTGCATTTGCGAATGGAGGTTTATGTGATGTGTTGGGAAATGGTCACGCAAATGCAAAACCCCTACAAATTTTTTCTTTTTACCTTTTTACTTGATTTGTGTGTGGAGTTGGGATTGGTGGAAAGATAGTCGTGGAGTTTCGCGCAACCAATGATTAATAGGCGATGTTTTCACCAAGGATTACCGATAATTGTAAAACCTGACCAATAATATGGATGTGAAAAACTCGTTGGAGTAGGAAGCAGTTCGTCAATTCCAAAAACGCTTTTTTTTGTTTTTAAAGTATTTCTTAATAACGAAATTTGTGCTTGACGGAGTGCTTCAGATTTTGTTGGTGCAGTTTTTAATTGTTTATAAAACTCTGTCATTAAATCTACTGTACTACGAAGATCAGTGTACCAGAAACTTGCCATCACGGATTTAACTCCTAGCTGAATAGCATTTCCCGCAAGACCATACCTAGTTATAATTCCATTTTCCTTTTTATTCCCTACTATGGCTTGACCAACATTAAGTACTAACAATTCTATTGGAGGCTGTTCTAGCGATAAATCCTGTAGTTGATTTTGATTTACTTTTCTATCCCACATTAGAAAAAATGATTCTTGTTTTGATTCAATATATTGACCTTGAGAAGCTATATGAACTACTTGAAAAAACTTTTTTTGCCTTCGAGATCTAAAGTTTTCTATAGTAAAGTCCTCATTCAGCAAAAGATCTACATTCTCTTTCGCTACAGCTTGAATATTTATTATTTCTTCTTCCAATTCTGACAGTCCTCTCAATCCATCTCTAGTTTTTGACAAACCAACTGCCAATACGTTTGCATTTTTGAGGTCTGTATGACGAGTATCAGTTAATGTCAGACCAGGCATAATTCCAATACTATAGGTCTCAACCAAGAAGCTTTTCCCATCATGAAGTGCTGCTAAAGGGATAGCTCTTAAAGAGGAGCTATCAGTAATGAAAACAAGATTATTAATTTTCTGCTTTTGCAATTGAACGTTGATAGGGTTAATTAAAATTTTGTATAGTTTTTGTGCAGGTTCCAAGTGGTCAAAAGATAAAGGATCTTGGAGGCTAGAACGAAAATCGCCAATTGTTTTAACAAGATCTTTTTCCTTAATAGATATTTGTTCTGATACTTGACCTTGGGCTGTGATCATTAAAATCCCAAGAGTGTCATTCGCTTTGCCATTACTTCCAGAATTGATGAAGCTAATATAAATTATCGCAGGGCGTTGTCCAGTCTCGCGCTCAATTCTAGCTGGAGTATCTCCAACACTTTCAATAATTGCTTGCTGAGCCAACCTCATTTGATTGCGTGCCTGCTCAAATTTAACACTTAACTTTGAAAATTCGATTGCCTTTTTTACAATCTCTGACTGAATCTTTTGCTGCTCAAATTGAGCTGATTGTTGCTCCTGTTTTGCCTGAGACACTTTTACTTCAGCTTCTTCTACCTCTTTGTTAGCCTGATCTAATTTCTCTTTAGATTCACTAGCAGAGATCTCTTGATTTTTCTTGGCACTTGCTAAACTTAACTTGGCTTCCTCATATTGACGATTTGCTATGTCTAATTGCGATTGGGCAAGTTTCCCTTTTTTCTCTGCTATTTGTTTTTGAGTATTTGCATCCCTCACCGCCAGTTCTGCTTGTTGTTGTGTTTTTGATGCTTCCTGTG
The DNA here is from genome assembly GCF_002914585.1 of Pseudanabaena sp. BC1403. Classification (NCBI taxonomy): domain Bacteria; kingdom Bacillati; phylum Cyanobacteriota; class Cyanophyceae; order Pseudanabaenales; family Pseudanabaenaceae; genus Pseudanabaena; species Pseudanabaena sp. BC1403. Next base: position 83,427 of record NZ_PDDM01000013.1, on the reverse strand, counting down.
TAGCTTTATCTGCTTTCTGAGTTTCATTGTCTGCTCTCTGAGTTGCACTGCTAACAAACAGATTAGCGACAATACTAATTGATAAAGCTGATGCTAATGTAGTAATAAGAATTATGGAACCAAAGCGAATCTTCTTAGCAGTACTTTGTTGTGCCTCTACCATTAGACGATTTGACTCTTCCGCACTTTCTCTTGCCTCACGCTCAGCTTCAGCCAAAATCAAATTTGCTTGCTCGGCTGTTTCCCTTGCTAAAAGCTCTGATGCTAATGATCGCGCGATCGCCTGTTTCTCCACTTCCCGACTATCACGCAAAAACTGATCATCCTCATCACTCAACCTTTTCCCCTTAGCCCAAGCCTCCGCATCTACCAACGCCTGACCCCGCAATAAAAATGACTCCTTCTGCTCATCACTCTCCTGCCATGCCAGAAAAGCCGAACCATAAAAACTTGGACGCAAATCCCCCAACGCTCGACTTACCCATGCCTGATTAAACACCGCCCCATAAATCTGATTGTAAACAATCAACCGCCGATCTCGCTTCACCACTAAACCAGTTAACCGCAACTGCATCTGGTCATAACTCTCATCCGCAAGGATTCCCGAAGAGATCCCCCCTCCCCCCCTTGTAAAGGAGGGCTTTTCAAATTCTTCTTCTGAAGAGAGCGCTAACAGGAACTCTTCTCCCCCCTTTCCTAAGGGGGGCTGGGGGGGATCACCATCCAAAACCTGCTGATACAAACCCAAAAGCCGCCCCCTTCCTCTCTCATCACTCTGCAAAATCCTATCTCTAATCGTCTTCAAATGTGCGGGAATATCCTGCGCTTCCCAATTCTCAATTACCTTCTCATTCACGATCGCACTTACAAGCTCAACAGGCGATCGCCCCAAATCATCTGCCGCCGCAATAAGAGTCAAAAGCTTTTGTGTCAGAAAAGGTTGCCCACCCGTCCAATCCAAGATTGTAGCCAAAACCGCTACTGGATCGCTAACCTGATTGCCTAAACCTCGCGCCAAAGGTTCCGCCTCTTGCAGCGTAAACCCACTCATCTCCACCGCATGACCAATATTAAACGCCGAACTTCCCTTACCACGGATCAAATCCGCAGGTGTAGCCACTCCCAAAAAAGTAAAGGTCAACCGCTTATATTCAGGCTTCTCCGCACGACGTTCATACAGAGAGCGAATCAAAATAAAGAAACCATCCGTATCAAATTTGAGGCTGAGCAGGTTATCAACTTCTTCAATAAAAATTGCGATTTGACTAGGGATACTTGGTAATAGAACCTGCTCAATGAAATAGTCAAAACGTTCCACTACCGAAATCGATTGAGCATCAAGCTCCTTCCACCATTTCGGAAAGTCGATCGCAGTTTCTAAATGCAAATCGCCAATCAAGCGTTTGATTGTCCCTGCATACCATTGATCCTCGCGCAAGGTTGTTCCCCTTGTCTGCGGATCGATCACCGCACAGGCAAAACCCTCCTCTTGCAACTTTTGCATCGTGCGTACCCGCAAACTCGATTTGCCCATCTGTCGCGAGTTAAACACAAAGCAATATTCACTATTTTTGAGACGTTCCAGCAATTCGCGATCGCACTGTCGTTCCACATAGGCAGTATTGTCAATCGGCAAGCTCCCGCCAACTTGATATTGGAAATTGTTAGACATTTAACTACCTCCTAAGCGATCGCGAAAATACAACTTATACAGCAAACATCGTGGTGTGACATTATTATCAATCCGCGATACTAAGCCCTGACTATCGAGCTTAAAACTGATCTCCGATCGCAAACGCACTGGTACATCGGCAGCCACCACCTTCTGCATCGCCTCACCCAGTTCGGGATAGTCCTCCAGAGTTTTGAGATGCCCCATCAGGTAACTGCTGTAAATTCCTGCCTCAGTAGGCGCAGTCCGCAAAAAGTCTGTCAAAGTAATATCTCGCGAGGCAATCCGATAGAGCGCCGATCGCACTAAGTAGGGATGTCCGCCAATCAATTCCATAAATTGCTGAAGCTCCTCGTCTGACCAAATCAGCTTATGATGCTTGACTAGTTCTCGCACTTGCTCCGTTGTAAATTCGCTTAGTTCTACAGGAAAGCCCACATTAAACGGAGATTGATTGATGTCTCTTTGAGCATAGGGTTCTTGAGAATGGACAATAATCAGGCGCAGCTTACCCCATAACGGATGACTGCGCGATCGCTCATACCAGCCGCGCAACAAACCACAAAAATCTGTCTCGATTTCGGGATAGCTAAACACGCGATCGAAATTATCAATGGCGATCGCTAGCGGTTGCTCATTTCCTTCTAATAAATATTTCTCGAAATAGTCTGTACAGTTGTCATTTGCGCCAAAAATATCATCCCAATATTCTTCTGTTTTAACGCGAACGCCTAAAGCTTTCCCAACCGAGGCGCAGAACCACTGCATAAACTTTTCAGGATCTGCAAAGATTTTCTGATTGGTTTGCTCCAGATTTAAAATCGCCGTGCGATAGCCTAAAAACTCAGCATGATTGATAATTCGCGCCATTAACGAAGACTTGCCCATACGGTGCGGCGACTTAATCCGCAACAGAGATCCTGCTTTCTTGATTTCTTCATAACAACGCGGTTCATATCCCGATTGGATATAAAACTGCGAATCGATCGCCACCTGTCCTTCCGTCGATTCCAAGGTGATCGCATTATTTTCAGCATTTTCGCTTGATGAATTTTGCTGAGGCATTGTAATAATCGTGGTTGAATCATCAAAAAGCGATCGCAAAGTCGCCAACATCTCGTTAGCTGTGGCATAGCGATCGCGAAAATTCAACCTAATTGCTTTGTCTAGAAATCCTACAAATGCGGGGCTAAAATTATCTGCATAGCGCTGCCATGATAATTCCCCAGTTTGAGGATCGGTATCTAATTCAGAACTTAATTTTCCTGTTAACAAAAAAATCGCCGTTAAGCCCAAGCTATATAGATCACTGGCAAATCCCACCCGACCGATCGCCTGTTCTGATGGCATAAATGTGGGCGTACCAATCACCACTGAGCAAGTGACATCTCCTTGAGCCGTCATCGCTGTTGCCAATGTTGCCTTGACTGCCCCAAAGTCAATTAATACTGGCAAGCGATCGCGATTTCGCAAAATAATATTTTCAGGCTTAATATCACGATGAATAATCCCTTTTTCATGGATATAACCCAATGTCGGCAATAGATCTAGCAAGATCCGTTTTACCTTAGTCTCTGTCAAGCATCCTTCAGAATGCACAATATCGCTTAGATCTTTGCCATCAATCCATTCTTGAACAAGATAAAACTCGTTATCCTCGCAAAATGAAGCATAAAGCTCTGGCACAAGTCCGTTATCTTTGCCCAATGCCTCTAGCGTCGCTGCTTCTCGTTGAAAGCGATCGCGCACAATTTTATAAATATCAGGATTATCTGCGATCGCCTTGAGTTGCTTAATCACACAAATTCGACGCGAGGGCATTTGTGTATCTTCTGCCAAAAAAGTTTGACCGAATCCACCTGAACCAAGCACACGCAAAACTTGATAACGATTAGACAGTAGAGTAGTCATGGGTATTGCAAGCTCTCAGCTTTAGTCTAGTCTTGAGCTTATTTGTGGGCTTGTCAACAAAAAAAAAGAGGATGCGCTTAGCGCATCCTCTTTTTTCAAGAATTAGTCAGAAGGAGGGCTGACTTGTTCTTTGAAGGACTTACCAGCAGAGAAGGCAGGAACCTTAGTTGCAGGGATTTCCATCTTTTCGCCAGTCTTAGGGTTGCGACCTTCGCGGGCTTTGCGATCGCGAGCTTCAAAGGAGCCAAATCCAACCAAAGTTACTTTGTCTCCGCCAGCTACAGTATCGATGATTACTTCAAGCGTTGCAGAAAGAACTTCGTCGGCAGTCTTTTTATTGACTGACAAGCCCTTTTCGGTAGCTTTTTTAGCAATAGCATCAACTAGTTCACCTTTGTTCATAGGTTTCCCCTTATATATAGAGATGATTTGTGAGTATGAGTTTAATGTCAAAGAAATATTTGTGCGATCGCTTTTTGTGGAAGCCGCACTGACTATGACTTCTGTTTGATCATTCTAATAGCAACTTGCCACTTGTGTATATACACAACGATTAATTTGTAGGGATTTGAGCAGTTTTTTTTAAATACTTATTGCCACAATTCTTTGCTGAAGCCCTGAAAAGCTCTGGCTGCAAGCATTTCAGGATTTTGTTTTTAAGTCGAATTAGTGTAACGCATACAGGGCAAGCACTTCACAAAAGTTCAAGTTTTTCTGATAAATTCCTGAGTTTTGAGGACATGCCCCACCAGAATGACTATCAAAAAGAACGCAATGCATTCCTTTCGATGGATTCTTCCGTACTTTGTTGGCTATGATTCAAAATTCTGGTTTTTGATCGAGATAATATTGTTAATACTTCTTATTAAAACTCAAGAAGCGCAATGCTGCGCTTCTTGAGTTTTACAGCAATTTCTGATCAAATCACAAGAAATTTTTTGAAAGTTTGGCTTCGCCAAACTTTTAAAAATTTTTTTGGTTCGGGTTTGAGATCAGAGTGCTGTCAGACTGGCGAAAGCTATAAGCTGTTCGCAAGCAAAATTTGCAATTCCTATCCAACTCCTACAATATGCAGTCATCTACACCAGCCAGTACCTCAGGACTAACTCGTCAATCCCCCTTAATAATTGCGCCATTTTTCCTTTGGGGGACAGCAATGGTGGTGATGAAAGCATTATTGCCTGAGACTAGCCCGATGTTCATGGCGACTGTACGTTTGATTCCCGCAGGAATATTGCTGGTTTTAGGCGCGGCTTATTTTGGTAGGAAGCAGCCCAAAGGTTGGCAAGCTTGGTTATGGATTATTTTGTTTGCATTAGTCGATGGCACGATGTTTCAAGGTTTTTTGGCGCAAGGCTTAGTGCGGACTAATGCGGGGCTTGGCTCATTACTGATCGATTCTCAACCCCTCGCAGTGGCGGTGATGGCTGCGGTTTTATACAAAGAGAGAATTGGAATTGGGGCAACGCTTGGATTATTTGTGGGCATAGCGGGAATTGGGCTAATTGGGTTGCCATCAGAATTGATGACAGCTTTACTAGAAGGCGATTTTGCCACAGTTTTAGAAGCGGGAGTATTTACTCTCGGTGAGTGGTTTATGTTGGGCGCATCATTATCAATGGCGATCGGTACGATTTTGATTCGTCCTGTGGTGCGCTACGCAGATCCCGTTATGGCAACTGGTTGGCACATGATTATAGGTGGGTTGCCTTTATTATTTCTATCCACCCAAATCGAGCAGAATCAATGGCAAGACTTGAGTGCTTGGGGTTGGCTGGGGATGGCATATATGGCAGTTATGGGTAGTGCGATCGCCTATGGATTATTTTTCTTTTTTGCCTCTTCAGGAAGTTTGACTACCTTGAGCGCTTTGACCTTCTCGACACCAGTCTTTGCTCTCATGTTTAGCAGCCTTTTTTTGGGTGAGCACTTGACGCTGGTGCAATGGATTGGCGTAATTTTGACCTTGAGCAGCATATATCTTGTCAGTATGCGCGGAGCAGGACAAGATAGTAATGACGAACAAAATGATCATGATGAGTTAGAAGTGTCTGCTAGCACGATGCTGCCAGCTGCTGAACAAGTCGTAATTAATTCGGTTTTGCCAGTTTTACAAAATCCTGTCAATGAATCCCGAATGCGTGAATAAATACTGATAGACATATGCCCACTTTATATACTGCAATTACCAACCACGGTTTTGGTCATGCCACGCGCACTGCGGCTGTCCTTGCTGATCTGCAACAGCGATCGCCTGATATTAAATTAATTATTGCGACGACGGCTCCGCGTTGGTTATTGGAAGAATATATCGAAGGAGACTTTGTTTATCATCCGCGTGTGTTTGATGTGGGCGTAATTCAGCTTGATAGCTTACAAGTCGATCGCGAGGCAACTTTTGACGCATGGCAACAGATTCGCGAACAGCAAGCAGATTTGATCGAAGCTGAAGTCAAGTTTCTCCAAGAAAATCAAGTTGATCTAATATTCGGTGATATTCCGCCAATGGTTGCGGAGATCGCTAAAGCTGCCAAAATTCCTTGTTGGATGGCAGGAAATTTTGGCTGGGATTTTATTTATCGCGATTGGGGGGGCAAGTTTATGGAAATGGCCGATCGCCTATCAGAAACTTACGGTCATTGCGATCGCCTATTTCGCTTACCCTTTGCGGAACCAATGGCGTGTTTTCCCAATATTGAAGATGTGGGGCTAACTGGCGCTAAGCCTAAATATTCGGCGGAATATTTACTTGATAAATTTAATTTAGATAGCGATCGCCCTACAGCTCTGCTTACTTTTGGGGGGCTAAGCCTGCAATCAATTCCTTACCAAAATCTTGCCAACTTTCCCGATTGGCAATTTGTCACCTTTGATCGCGATGCCCCAGATTTGCCAAATCTGACTAAAGCTAATTGTGATCGGCTCCGTCCTGTCGATCTGATGGTGGTATGCGATCGGCTCGTCACCAAACCAGGGTATGGCACATTAGCTGAAGCTTTGCGCGTTGGTATTCCGATGGTTTGTCTCACTCGTGAGGGCTTTTTAGAAGCAGAGACTTTGATTGCTGGGGTGAAAAACTACGCCGAGCATTTGATTATTTCGCCTCAAGAGTTTTATGAAGGTGACTGGTCATTTCTAAATGTGCCACCTCAAGCCCCAGACTTGGTAAATGCAGATCGACTAGATATGCATGGTGAGGTAGCTATTAATCAAGCGATTTGTGAATACTTAGGAACTAAAACCAAATAGTTGTTGCGGCGGTCTATGCTCGCTTCAACAACTATAGCTACAGTCATACCAAAACACAAAATGGCTTAGCCATTTTGTGTTTTTAAAACCCTTACTGGGTTTGGTTTTTAATTCACGGAAGTGTTGCCACACTTTTGTGAATTGGTATCACTTGTCTTAGGGCAAATCAACCCCCAAGAAGTGATTGGCGGCGCAAAGCGCCGCCAATCACTTCTTGGGGGTTATGTCCTAGTACACTTGGCGACAGCTATATTTGGTTTTAAAAATTAATTAAATTTACGCTGTGGGTTTTGACTTGGTTGTTTTGATACACTTGGGATCGATTGTCAGCGTAAACTAAAACTCTCTGGTGCTGAGGAATCGACAAATATGGAAATCGATCAATGCTACAAACTTCTAGGTTTGACATCTAACGCAACCTTAGAAGATGTCAATAAAGCTTATAAAGTGCTGGCTTTGCAGTGGCATCCCGATCGCATTCCAAGAGAGAATGTGCAACAGCAACTCCAAGCTCAAGAAAAACTTAAAGAGATTAACCACGCAAGGGATAGTTTACGCAAGGCAGCTGAACAGAAAGTATCCAATTCCCAAGCTAAACATTCTCATCACACTTCCCATCAAACTGGAAACCAAAGTAATCGGCAATATCACCAACACCAAACTAGATATCAAAGTAAGTACCAGAGCGCCCAGCAAAGCACATACCAAGCGCAACAACAAACTTCTGAACATTCTTCTGAACGTTATCGTCCCCATCAATCGCAATATCAATCTCAGTCTTACCAATCCTATCAGTCTTACCAATCTGCACAGTCCCGCCAACAAACCAGCAAGCAAGCCAATCCTCAGCCAGAGACGCATAGTAAAACCTATGAATCTACTCAAGCTGCACAAAAGCCCCAAAAGCCTGACTTAACTGGAGCCGATTTTAGGGGGGCGAATCTGCGCGAAAAATATTTAGAGGGGCGTAATCTTAGCTATGCCAATCTTAGTAATGCTGACTTGACTGATGCTTTCTTGCATCGCGTCAATTTCCAAGGCGCAAACCTGCAAGGTGCAAATTTGTTTCGGGCAAATCTATTTCAAGCCAATTTACAAAATGCAGATCTACGCGGCGCTAATTTAATTGGTGCAGATTTAAGTGGTGCAGATTTAAGCGGTGCAGATTTAAGCGGTGCAAAAGTTGGGTTTGGCGAAAAAGTTATGGTCAAACTAACGAATGTCAATTTCAAAGGGGCAACGATGCCTAATGGTTCAGTTCACTCATAAGAAAAGCCTTGCAAAGCAAGGCTTTTCAAAAAAAAGAGAGTTGCGGCGCTCTGCGCCGCAACTCTCTTTTGGGATTTAAATTTGTATTATTGCGTAAAAAATAAAATAGCGGGCATCGCTAAGTTTTAGTTAGCAATCCACGCTATAGAGGAATTATCCGAGACATTTCAATACACTAGCGATAAAAAATCGAGCAAACATCAGCAAAATAGCTTGACTTGAAGCTGTCGCTAGAGCTAGTGAAAACAAAAAAATACGAGAGACTCCGCTTCCCACTGCCTTTCATAATTTTTTTGACTGGACAATAGCGATGAATCAAAAAAAGCAACTATTTCCTTGAAACTACTCACATACACTCAGGTAAAAGAGGTATATATAGCTCACAAAATTAATGTGTATATATTGTAATTTGCGATCGCAAATCTTATCAATAATCGAGTAACTATCCCACTTATACCGATAGTGATCAAAGTTTTGGCTGAATTTTTTTGTCAAATTAGATACTAATAGTTTTATCTCTTTCTCAAGGATGATTTATGATCCCCACTAATATCGTAGTTTAAAAACGGCTGCTACTTTATAAATTAATTTTAAATCTCACATATTAAGTATCTTGAATTTCAAATTTATCTATGTTAACTACTAATTTATTTTTTTATCCCTACTAAATAAGCATTGTAAAAGTTGCTTATTTTTCAGCTATTGCCTAAAAAACATCTTTGTTGCTTAACATCTAAAAACTATGTCTACATCATCTGCTCTTTGGGCGATTCCTCTGGTTTCGCTTATTTCTGGTGCGTCTTCACCAACAATTGTAAGTGACACTTTTAATCAACCAATTAGTTATAATTCTCCCATAACTAATCAAGATAAATCTTTTGAAAGTAATTATTTATTAGCATCCAAAAACAATAAACATGTGATCGAATTTCGGTCAAAATCTGCCGACGAATGGATGATTATGGTGAATAACCAACCAGCATTTTGGGTTAAAGATTTGCCTAAAGCATTAATCACTGCGGCTCAACTTTCCATTACGATGAATGCTACAGACTTTGATCCAAATCACCTAGAAGTTGTAGTCTTAAATGGTGAATATATTGGTAAATACAAAGATACGATCCTATTTAAAATTCCTAAGTCAGAGTATGTTAACCCTTCGCTAAAACTGACGCAATGGATTAATAACTTGAGGGTTAGTGCAGGTGCAGAGCCACTAACTTTAGTAGAAGCTCAAAAACAAATGCATCAATTAGCTACGACTGATGAACAGATTGATGGCATTGCTTCTTGGTATGGGCCCTATTTTCAAGGGAGGCAGACGGCTTCAGGTGAGCAATTTGAACAGCAAGATTTCACTGCGGCTCATCCTAGTTTACCCTTTGACACTTATCTCAAAGTTACTAACCAGCAAAATGGGAAGTCAGTAGTAGTAAGAATTAACGATCGCGGTCCCTATGTAGGTGATCGCAATCTTGATTTGTCCCATGCAGCTGCGATCGCACTTAATAGCGATGAAGCGGGCGTTGTGCCAATCACGGCAACAGTATTGGTGTCGAACAATTAGATAGAAAAACGTTGCTCCGCCTTTTTATCTATCGTAAGTTTTCGGTACGAGTACCAATATCAAGAAACTGAATTAGTTTCACAGGATCGGCATTAAACATAAATGCTTTAGCGTCAGGTGTGATTTTATAGCCTTCTTTTTCAGCTGCTTTCTGGGCAGCATAGGGAAGAGGGCTAGATAGATCAAACATTAAACGAGCATATGGGTCACTCAATACTTCTGCTGTATTTGGGAAAGATACAGGTTGTGTATATTCTGCGGAGAGATGGATGTTATAAAGCAGAACTGAACCGTCAGAAGTACTCAATTTTTTGAGGTTAATCGCTTCTTCTGTCGGGTCTCCATCTGTAGATTCGCCATCGGTAATATTGATAATCGTCGGTGGATAGCTATTAGGGTGTTTCTCAATCCAGTCCTCTAGCAAAATTCGCGCTAGTGCAAATACGCTGCACATGGCTGTTCCACCACTAGCGATCGGCTTAAACCAAATGGGAAAGTCATTGTAGACTTCAACTAAACCGCCCATACCATCAGGTAGTTTTTGAGCGCGTTTTTCTAATTCAGACGGATTTTCATATATTTTGCCGATTGGAGCGATCGCGTTCTCACCAGCAATCCCATTCAGAGCTGATGAAACTTCACTGTTGTAACCAATTACGCCAACATCAAAGTAATCGTAAATTTCGTTACCCTTGACGCATCGTTGCCCAAGTGAATCCAGCAAGCGATTTACCGCATCAGCAACTGCTTGTGCTTTCTGAATCGATTCACTAGTCTTATGTAAGCTTTCATTTGCACCTTTCGCTGTCCCCTTGCTCGCACTATCGTTAGAAAATGCATCCGCCATTGATCCAGATTGATCGATGAGGAATAGGAAACAACTAGGTTGACGGCGACTGATTTCTGCTGAGTAAGGCATATTAAACTTACCCGATTCCTTATTTTTATGTTATGTCTCAAGAATTAAGTTCAGTCTAGCAAAGGTAAGCTCAATAAAAAACTTCCTGATAGAAATTCAGCTATTTAACTTAAGCGATCGGTAACTCTGAATGATGTCATCTTCTTGCGGAGTATCTTAAAAAAAAGCTTTGCAACCAAACCTGAACTAACAAATTCTTTAAAAGTTTTGCTTTGCAAAACTTTTAAAGAATTTATTGTGGCTCGTTTGATCGGGAATTTAGGCGGCTATAGGTGATGCCCCTAAATCGTTTTTAAAATGATTGATGCAAGTAAATTTTGAGAAACTTCCCCTGAACAAAGAGAATAACTCTGAAAATTCTTGAAAATATACAAATTATTTCTTCTCGATTCTATAAACTTATGCAGATGATAGATTTCAAGGCGAATATTCTTCTACTTACTCAGCATTATGGCGTTTGTTTCTACTCTATTAGTCGTTATCATATTTAGAATGGCCGGTGCTTGGAACCACCCATTCTAAATATCAAATGTCATTAATACAATTCTTAACTTATGCAATCTGTTAGTCTCAAGAAGATGCTGCTCAAAAGAAAAACACTATCCTTGTTGAGAGGGTTGATTTCTAAACTGAGTTCTCCGATTGTAATTCAAGATCAAGAAGGAATGGTTTTGGTTACAGATTTGGGAATGGATACGGCAAATACTCTTAGTAAAAACAGTCCAGAAAGCATTGAGAAACTGACCGTAAATGATTGCTTAAATAAAATCCCTGTACTACTCGGCGATGAGATATTAGGATGGGTAATAGGTAACGAACAAGTTGAGCAAGTTGCTGATTTTTTGAGTTATTTAGCCAACCGTGAATTTGAGCAGAAAACTCTGGTGGCTGATGCTTTAGATAAATACCGAGAGATTAATCTGCTCTATACGATCGCAAGCAAAATGTCGAACTGTTTGGATGTGAAGGAAATCGGAACTCTGGTGCTTGAAGAGGCTGGTCGGTTAATCCCATCTACCAGCGCATCAGTGATGCTACATAATCATCAAACTAATTGTCTGGAAATTGTGTCGGCTAGAGGCACTGCCGAAAATGTAAATAGCCTACAGACTCATTCAAGTAAGGGGATCGCAGGTTATGTATTTACCACAGGGATACCTGAGCTAGTTAATGATGCGACACAAGATCATCGCTATATCGTCAATGAAAATGACTGTTATGCGATCATTTGTGCGCCAATTCTTGCCAAAGATCGAACTATTGGTGTAGTTAATATTAGTAATTCTGAGCCTGTTAATTATACATCTCAAGATCTGAAGCTATTTACCGCAATTGTTACTCAAGCTTCTGGAGTAATCGAGAATGCGCTTCTTCATGAGAGTAAATTGAGGGAACAAAGAATCAAAAATAATTTAGAGCGCTATCTCTCGCCACAGGTGGCCGAGGCAGTAATTAATGAGAAAGAGGAAGTATCACTAACTACCAGTAAGAGGAGAATTGCCATGTTGTTCTCTGATATTCGTAATTTTACGACTAAGTGTGAAGAATTAGAGCCAGAGCAACTTGTGACTTATCTCAATGAATATTTTACGCAGATGGTGGATGTGATTTTCAATCATCAGGGAACGGTAAATAAGTTTGTTGGCGATATGATTGTGGCGATGTTTGGCGCTCCGTCGGCGATCGCAGATCGTGAATATTGGGCGATCGCAGCGGCGATCAATATGCAAAAGCGGATCAAAAATTTGCCGATTGACTGGATTCGTGAGAACTTCATTACAGGAATTGGTATTAGTTCTGGGGATGTGATTGTTGGTAATATTGGCTCGCCTCAGCATATGGACTACACTGCGATCGGTGATGAGATGAACATTGCTTCTCGGTTGCAGGGATTAGCAAAAGGTGGTCAGATTTTGGTGACACGCAGTGTCTATGATGCAACACAGTCAAATTTTAAGTTTAGGGAGTTTGGAACTCTGCCTGTCAAAGGAAAAAAGAAACTAGTCGAAGTTTTTGAGGTAATCTATGAAGACTAGACGCAGCCCTGTACTCAAGTGTGTGCTAAAAGCTCAATTCCCTGTTAAAACGCTTTGCTTGGCAGTATTCTGATAGTCCACTTCAGTGGAATTACTCAAATAAACCAAGAATCAATTTCGTGGTTTATTTGAGTAATTCCTATTATTTTTGAGCTCTCAGCTCTGTAAGTGATACATTAGTTTTTAGATACATCGTAGGCTTGAAAGATGAGCAAAAAATTACTAATTGTTGACGATGAGCCACACATTCGTTTGCTTTTGGAGCAAACCTTAGAAGAACTGGAAGATTATGACGTAGAGCTATTAACAGCAACTAATGGTTTGGAAGCACTGGAAGCGATTCAGCGTGAAAAGCCAAATTTAGTATTCTTAGACGTAATGATGCCAAAGATGAATGGCTATGATGTCTGTCAAAAAGTAAAGGCTGATCCTGACTTAAGTGGTGTATATATAATTATGCTGACAGCTAAGGGGCAAGAATTTGATCGCAGTCGAGGCAAAGATGTTGGAGCGGATATCTACATGACTAAGCCCTTTGACCCTGATGAAATCTTAGAAAAATCCTGTGAAATTCTAGGAATAGAGACTTAAAAATGAGCGTAAATTTGACCTGTAAGTTAAGCGATCGCACTCTCGATAGCAGCCAAGCCAGTAGCCAACGTCAGTTGGCGATCTCTGTTTCAGCTAACGCTGCTTTTGATGGCAATAATGCGCCGCTTAACTTGTGCCTTGTTTTAGATCACAGTGGCTCCATGGGAGGACAACCCCTTGACACGGTCAAACGTGCTGCGCGAGATCTAATTGATTGTATGTATCCACAAGATCGAATTAGTGTAATTGGGTTTGATCACAAGGCTCATGTGGTGGTTGATAACCAACCAGTTGATCGGATTGAATCAATCAAAGCCAAAATTCAATCGCTCAAGGCTTCGGGTGGTACTTGTATCGATGATGGCATCAAGCTTGGCTTACAGGAAAGCAGCAAGGGCAAAGATGGCACGGTTAGCCAGATTTTTGTGCTGACCGATGGTGAAAATGAGCATGGTGATAATGAACGATGTTTTCAGTTTTCGCGCTTAGCCACTGAATACAATATGACCTTGCATAGCCTCGGCTTTGGTGATAACTGGAATCAGGATGTACTGGAACGCATTGCTGACGCTGGTGGTGGTGCGATGGCGTATATCCCCACACCTGAGGCAGCAGGTGAAGAATTTCAGAAATTATTAAAACGGGTCCAAGCGATCGGGCTGACCAATGCTCATCTAATTTTGCAGCTTGCGCCCCATGTCAGGCTAGCGGAATTAAAGCCGATCGCCCAAGTCTCTCCTGATACAATCGAGCTACCATACCAAACTGAGGGGAACGCGATTATTGTTAGACTTGGCGATCTGATGACGGATGTTGAAAGGGTGGTGCTATTTAATCTTTATATCAGCCCTGCTAGTTATACAGTCGAATATCCTGATAATTTAGAAATTCCGATTTTGACAGCTCAAGTCCGTTTTGACATCCCTGCCCTAGCAAAAACTAATTCATTGTCTTCATTAGTAGCAATCACGGCAGAGTTGGTTCAAGACTTTACGCCAAATGTCGATCCGCAGGTGCAGAATTATTTATTAGCTTTAGCCAAATATCGCCAAACCCAACTTGCAGAACAAAAGCTACAACAGGGCGATCGCACTGGTGCGGCGACAATGTTACAATCTGCTGCTAAAACCGCTTTGCAAATGGGTGATCATAATGCCTCGACGATCTTGCAAAATAACGCAACTCGTCTCCAAGAAGGCACGACTCTGAGCGAAGCTGATCGCAAAAAAACACGTATCGCGTCCAAAACTGTATTGCAATCGCCTCCAACCCCTTAAATTTTAGATTAAGTAAGTGTCTGTAAGACGCTGATCATCGCAATGTTCATCGCGAAAGTATAAAACTATCCATCTAAGTTGCCCTTATGATTATTTGCCCAAGTTGCTCCCATGCTAATCCTGACGGAGCTGTAAACTGCGAAGCTTGTTTTACGCCGTTACCAATTGTCAAAAATATTCAATGCCCTAGTTGTGGTGCAACTGTGTTATCAGATGCTAAGTTTTGTGGGCATTGTGGGTTTAATCTGAGTGCGGCAACTGCAATCAATCCGCTCCCAGATATTAATATTGAAAGTGCGATCGCGCCATCAATCGATCCATCAACTGAAGTTTTCCCTGTACCATCTATTTCCAGCGCTATGTCAAATTCTCTTCCTGATGCAATGGCCGAAGATGATTCTGCCGCAAATTTAGTCCCTAATTCTTTTGCCGAGGGGGCAACTGTTCCTAAGTTTACCGATATCGAAAACTTGCTCGCAACAGAGGAGCAAAATCCATCTGTAACCACACCGATGAATGAGCCAATTAGTGTGCCGATGAGTAGTGTCAAGACGCAGTTACAGCAATTTGCTGCGTCTTTGCTCCATGTGCAGACTAATCTCAATATCGAAATTCCTGCGCATTTACCAGTTGTGCATATTGGTAAATCAAATACGGTAATTCCTCCCGATATTGATGTGTCGGGTTTCCCAGATTCAGATATTGTTTCGCGCATCCATGCGGATATTCGTGCTGAGGCTGGCTCTTTTTATCTTGAGGATACAGGTAGCTCTAACGGTACTTATGTCAACAATTTGCCCTTACCTGCGGGCAATCGTCATAAGCTCAGGGCAGGCGATCGCATTTCTCTCGGCAAAGGTGACAAAGTTAGCTTTGTATTTCAATTGACCTCATAAAGCGATAGAGATCTTTCGCTTTGCGCCTTTTTTATGGGGATAATTGCAGTACTAGACGGACTTTGCCAGTGATAGGATTAGGTGATCGCCATTCTAAAATGAGCTTTTCTACTTCGGAGATCGAATTCGCATCTTTCAATATCGAACCTTGATTATCAGTAGATATATTGCTAATGCGATCGCCTACAATCTCTAGCTCGAAAGTGAGCGTCCCTGTTGTGGATGCGTTAATTTGCTGAGTTTGGATGTAACGAACTAAAGATGAGTTTATATCACTGGGCAATTCCGATTGAATCTGTAAAACTTTGATATTGACTCTGATATTAGCTATGGCATTGCCATCAGCCATACGAGACTCTGTCGAGGGAATAGATAACGGTGCAGATGGGGCTGCTGATGGAGCAGGTTCTCCTGCAATTGTTGCAGATTGAGAGAAATTGTCTTTCTTTGGGGACTCTAATTGCCTTGGTTTTGTCGTGGGACTTGATGGTTTTATCGCACCTATAATCGAACGCATATTATCCGTTGCACGTTGGGAATTAGTAGAATCAGCAACAGCAGATTCAGGTGCGATCGCGACTTTATTGGATTGCTCTAGCTCCTTGCGATCGCGATTTATATTTTGAGAGGATTGAGAGAGGCTAGAAGCAGCAGGAGCCTTTGCTATATTGCTTTTTTCTTCAGAAAGAGAAGGCTTGGGACTAAGCGCAATCGGGTTTGTCGATTTTGGTGAAGCATCCACCTTTGCGCGATTTTCTACTTTGTTGTCTAAGTTGTCTAATCTAACGGAAGGTATAGATGCTTTCTCAGGATCAGAAGCTGATGGCGTAGAAGCAATTTGATAGCTGGGTTGCTCACCAAAGGGTGGTGAAATTAGACGAATTGCGCCAATACTGACACCGACGATCGCGATCGCACCTGCAACAATTTTGAGCCAGTTGGGATTGAGGCGGCGCACTTCTAGTACTAAGTTTGGCAAAATCACAAACTCATTGGTACAGAGTTCTAGACTTTCGTATAGATCAAATAATTGTAAGGTCGAGAGTTGCAACTTCGGCAGTTGGGGAACAGCAATCGCATGATCGAGAGTTTCAAAGTCATCTTGTGTCAACCAGTGATCGCAATAAGCGGTAACGCCTTCGATTAAGCTGATAATTTGCTGCTGATTACCTTTAATAATTTTTTTGCCGTGAGCTAATTGCAGACGAAAGCTCAAATTTTGAGCAACGGTCTGCGATTGCCAATCCGATAAAGGCGATCGCTCCGTCCAGACCTCTAAGAGACAGGTCGGCAATTCGTAGCGGCGGCTCAAGGTATTTGATTCCGAATGTGAGTAACGCATGGGGCTTATATTCGGTTAGCTTGGCTTTTGCCCTGACCGATGTTCTGAACTGATCTAGCTACTCTGATTATATAGGCGATCGCAATTTCTTTGCAGCGCTTTGCCCTCAAACCCAAACCAATAAATTTTTGAAAGTGTTGCAAAGCAACACTTTCAAAAATTTATTGGTATAGTCAAACCCTGTAAGGGTTTTAAAAGCACAAAATGGCTGCGATACTCATCTTTTGGGCTTTGCTTTGCATTGCGAGAAATTGCTATAAATGGTTTGGGTGAGTGAAGCCCGCCCAAACCATTTAGAATTTTATTTGCGCGATCGCTTCCATAGGCGATAGCCAATAAATGAAGCGATCGCTAGCAAAACGCCGAAAACTACGACCTTGGTTATGACATCAATATAGTCTTCGACCAGCTTGTAGTTCTTACCCAAAAAATACCCTGCATAGGTTAATAAAGTTACCCAGACAATTGTCCCAATCGTGGAATAGATAAAGAACGGGACTATAGGCATTTTGCTAATACCTGCGGGAATGGAAATCAAAGTGCGAATGCCAGGAACGAGCCGACCGAATAAAACTGCCTTTGAACCATGCTTTTGAAACCAATTCGTCGATTTCTCAATGTCTTCGCCAGAAATGCCAATCCATTTACCATAGCGGCTTGCTAACAATTGCAATCTCTGCTGTCCGAGCAATAATCCTGCATAGTACCAAGGGATTGCACCCAAGATCGTCCCGATCACACCCGCAGCGATCGCAGGAATAACCTGAATTTGTGTATTGGGAAAAGTTGCTGTATATCCTGCCAAGGGCATAATTAACTCTGAAGGAATTGGTGGAAAGAGATTTTCTAAAAACATCAGTAGCCCGATCCCCAGATAGCCTAGGGAGTTCATGGTATTAGTAATCCATTCCTGCATTTGTATTCGCCCAGTTATAAAGTTGCATATTTGCCAATCTGCCCCTTAAACCCTACCAAAAATCGTAGCGAATATAGCGATTAAGATCGCCAATAAAGGTTAAGTTGGTAAAGTAAGTCGATAATTGTATTTGTAAGCGTACCTGTTAAGCGCAAATGATTACGATGCAGTTACGTAAAGTTTACTCAAAGTAATTGTGGCGAATCTTCCATGAAAAAGTCTTTTATTTATCGCACTTTACAAGTTGCCTCGGCAGTAACAGTTTTTTCCATGATTTCGATGTGGGCTTCCTCAAATCATATAGACATTGTTTCTGATGCTCTCACGCAGATAGATTCGCTGTTGGTGATTCTGGTGATTGCTGTGGGTCTACCCTATTTTTGTTATAACGTTTTGGGTAAGCTCTACACACCGCCCAAATCCCGAAATCCCGATAAATCGTCTCAGTCTAGTGCTTCGACACTTAATCAAGAAGACTTTAATGAGATTTTTGAAGAAGAAATTGAGGTCATGCAGTATCGAGGTAATCGTTATAAACCAGAAGATTTAGCGATTAAAAGCGATCAAAAAAATGTTGATGAGGATCAGCCTGTGATCAAATATCGTGGAGTAAGTGTTGCGAATGAATCTTCACAGGATTTTCGAGATTCTTTCTCAGAAGCAAGAGAATCGCAAAAGTCAGCTAAGCCTAAAGAAAGGATAAAATATCGTGGATCTTATGTGGATTAAAAGTAAAGCTTAAAACCCACAAAAGCAAAGCGCCCGTTATGTTGGCGCTTTGCTTTTGTGGGTTTCATAGCAATGTAAGTTTTGCTTAGGATATAAAACCCAAAAGATTAATGGCGGTGCGAAGCACCGCCATTAATCTTTTGGGTTTTGATTTGGCCTAACTAACTCAATCATTGCTATAGTTGCTATTACGCCAAGTTACTTAGGTTAGAATTTTCATAGATTAAATTATATTCTCAAAAACTTCATGGTTTTATTGCAGACTTTGCCCGCAGAATCACTTAGCCCATCTCTTGAATCAAAAGAAACCGCTCGGAAATTTGCCGCTCTGCGATCGCAACTCGCCAAACATAAGTTAGATGCCTATTTTGTCCCTTCAGCCGATGAGCATCTCAATGAATATTTGCCAGAAGCCAAACAACGTCGTCAATGGATTAGTGGCTTTACTGGCTCCGCAGGTGATTTTTTGATCAGCACTGAGCAAGCTTGGGTATTTGTGGATTCACGCTATTACGAACAAGCGGATATGCAAGTGGATGCAAATCTCCAAAAAGTCTGCAAAGTTGGTCTAGAAGAGCATCCAACCGTAGAAGAGGTGCTTGAAGAACTTGGTCAAAATGCTGCGA
This sequence comes from Pseudanabaena sp. BC1403, assembly GCF_002914585.1. Classification (NCBI taxonomy): domain Bacteria; kingdom Bacillati; phylum Cyanobacteriota; class Cyanophyceae; order Pseudanabaenales; family Pseudanabaenaceae; genus Pseudanabaena; species Pseudanabaena sp. BC1403. Next base: position 64,427 of record NZ_PDDM01000013.1, on the reverse strand, counting down.
AACAATTACAAACCTTCCGATTGGGGATTGATCCCTTTACGATTACCGTCGCTCAATATCGACGCTTCTCAGAACGTTTAAGCGACGGTGGAGTGCAGATAGTTCCCATTATCGAAAACTTAGTAGATGCAGTGCGATCGCAAAGTCCTTGGATAGAAAGCGAACCTATTCCACCTTTTGGTGATCAACCTGTAATTACCCTTCCTGACTCAGTTACTGGTGAGAGTTTAGCCAAAAAATTAGAGCGCGTCCGTGAAGTGATGGGCAAGAAGAAAGCCGCAATTTTACCCGTGACTAAGCTCGATCAGATTGCATGGCTTTACAATTTGCGCGGTCGCGATGTTGAGTGCAATCCTGTATTTATTAGCTATGCGATCGTCACTACAACTGATGCATATCTTTTTACAAATACATCGCGCATTGATGACCCAGTGCGTCAGGCTCTGGCTGGACAGGTGCAAATTCTTGATTACGAGCAATACATTCCCATTTTGAGATCGCTAGTTGCTGAACAGAAGAATGTACTGGTTGCGATCGCTCAAACCACCTATGGCACATATCTACAACTTAAAGATGTCAAAGCGAAAATAGTTGGTGCTGAACACCCAATCGAGACTTTCAAAGCACACAAAAATGCTGTGGAAATCGCCCAAATGCAACAAGCTAACCTGAAGGCTAGCCTCGCCAAAACTCTTACTCTCAAATGGATAGAAGAACAGATCAGTGTTGGCAATACCATCAGTGAACGTGATGTTGCTAATAAAATTGAAGGCTTATATAAACAGCAAGAAGGTTTCTACGATCTCAGCTTCCCCACGATCGCAGGCACTGGCGCAAATGGCTCGATCGTCCATTACAGCAATCCTAATCCTGATTGTAAACTTCTTCATGGCGAATTGCTGCTGTTAGATTCTGGCTCACAATTTTACGGCGGGACTACCGATGATACTCGCGCCATTAGCATTGGTAAGCCTACAGAAGAGCAATGCGATCGCTATACGGAAGTTCTAAAATCACATATTAATTGCGCAATGCAAAAATTTCCTAAAGGCACGACAGGTAGCCAAATCGATGGTATTGCCCGTTCTTCAATGTGGCAAAGTGGACTAGATTTTGGACATGGTACTGGTCACGGCGTAGGCGTATTTCTCAATGTCCATGAGGGCCCAAATGGTATTAGTAAGCGCGTTAATCAATCTCTCGATCTGGGTACAATCAATAGCATCGAACCAGGCTACTATGAACCTCAATGGGGTGGTATTCGCTTGGAAAATCTCTATTTTGTAAAAGAAGTCGCGACTGAATTAGACAGTCCTCAGAAGTCAAACCCAAATAAAACTCCTTGGTACGAGTTTGAATCCTTGACCTATATTCCCTTTGACAAGAAACTGATCGATCGCAGCAAGCTCAATCCTCAACAAATCTCATGGCTGGAAAGCTACTATGCGGCTGTAGTGCAGAAATTATCTCCTTTACTTACAGAGGAGGAAACGATTTGGTTAAACCAAGCTTGTAGCTTTTGATGCGGTTTTGCGATCGCGTTGGTGTTGCCTATATTCAGCATGGTTGCAAACAGTTATGGATTTTCATCCCTTAACTAGTAGGTGTTTTAGTCTAAATTTTTTGCTTATTGACTCTTGATTGTTCTGAATACATACAACACCTGAGAATGATAATACGTAGCTTTTATGGACATATTTAGGTGAAATTTGATGAAAATTGCTGTGATTCCTGCACGAGGAGGAAGCAAACGCATTCCGAGAAAAAATATTAAGACTTTTTTTGGAAAGCCTATGATTGCCTGGTCAATTAAGAAGGCGATCGCTTCTGAACTATTTGATAAAATCATCATTTCTACTGATGACGATGAAATTGCTAAAATCGCTACAAAATATGGTGCAGAAGTTCCGTTCATACGTCCCGCAGAGCTTGCCAATGATTACACAGGTACAACCGAGGTGATTGCCCATGCCACCCAATGGTTTATCGATCAAGGTTGGCAAATTTCTTCTGTTTGTTGTATCTATGCAACAGCACCTTTTATCCAAGTAGAAGATCTTAGACGAGCTTGGCAAACATTAGAGTCTGGTAACTGGGCATACGCTTTTTCAGCAACAGATTTTGCCGCGCCGATCTTTCGGGCATTCAGCGAACATCCTGATGGCGGTATCGAGATGTTCTTCCCAGAGCATTTTTCAACTCGTTCTCAAGACTTACCTAGAGCTTTGCATGATGCAGGGCAATTTTATTGGGGACAACCATCGGCTTGGCTAGAGAACAAACGCGTTTTTGATCGTCATTCTGTACCCGTACTGATACCAAGATGGTCTGTGCAGGATATTGATAATGAAGAAGATTGGATACGAGCTGAGATGATTGCGCCTATGATCATAAATAGGAAATCCTAAAATAATTGCTAGGGACGGTAATCTTATGTCATTCAATAGTGAACAAGAAGAATTTTGGGCAGCTACATATGCTGAAGACTACATTAAAAAGAACCATGAGTTTGATCACAATCTTGGAGCTGAAGTATGGGCAAAGATACTTGCGAACATTCACGGGGAGATAAACACGTTTTTAGAATGTGGTTGCAATATTGGTCGAAATATTGAACAAATCAAGCAGATTTTACCTAATGCTCAGCCTTCAATCATTGAAATTAGTGAACCTGCTTTTAACTTTGTGATCTCTTGCCATAATTTTAACCATGCTTTTAATGGCGCAATTTTAGATTCATCATTTGACTCTAACTCTTTTGATTTAGTCTTTACTATGGGGGTTCTAATTCATATTAACCCAGATCAACTACTTACACATATGGAAAAAATGTTTTGGTATTCATCCAAATATATTTTGATGGGTGAATATTTTAATCGAACACCGATTTCACTTGAATATCAGGGAGAGAAAGATAAATTGTTTAAACGTGATTTTGGAAAACTATTTATCAAAAACTTTAGTGTGCGCTTAGTTGACTATGGATTTCTATGGGGACACATCTATGATTCTGCTGGATTTGATGACATAACATGGTGGTTATTTGAAAAGAATTAAGACTTTACTTAGTAATCAATTTTTAAGTTGAACTGGAAATGAATTTAATTCCTCTAAATGTTCTGATTGTTGGGTGTGGCAATATTGCGGGTAGATTTGACATGAATCGCCCCAGTGCGGATTTACCATTTACCCATGCGGGAGCCTATACTCGCGATCGCCGTTATCAGATTACAGCTTGTGTAGAACCCAATGATTCAGCTCGTAAAGAGTTCATGGAATTTTGGTCTATTCCTGTAGGGTTTCGGACAATTGATGAAGTCTTGAATTGCAGTCATCAGTTTGATGTGATCAGTATTTGTTCTCCTACCACCTGCCATGCTCATGATCTTGATATATCTATAAGTCTGAAGCCCAAGTTGATTTTTTGCGAAAAGCCCGTTACAACATCTGCTTTGGAAACAGAAAGACTTGTTCTAGAATGTCAGAAAATTAATATTCAGCTTGCTATAAACTATACCCGTCGCTGGGATCAAGACGTTTCTCAATTACAAACTGATATCAAGAATGGGCGTTTGGGGCATCTAAGGTCAGTGATCGGGGTTTACAACAAGGGACTGTTAAACAATGGTTCTCACCTATTAGATCTACTGAATTTTTTGCTGGGTACAATACATATTGTCAAAGTCGGCAAGCCAGTTCAAGATTTTTTTGAGCTTGATCCAACTGTACCAATGTGGTTAGAAACTAAAGATGGATGTCCAGTTCATATTGTGGCTGCAAATGCTCAAGATTATGCGATCTTTGAGCTGCAATTTATATTCTCAACAGGGGTATTAGTAATGGAAGATGGTGGGATGTTTTGGCGTAGTCGTCAGGTTACCGATAGTGACACTTTTAAAGGTTATCAAGTACTTGCTGATAGTGTTAGATCTCATGGCAATTATCCCCATGCCATGTCTCAAGCCGTTGATAATATTTATCGGGCGATCGCACAAGGAGATAGCCTAGCTAGCACAGGTGAATCAGCCCTACTTACCCAATATATGTGTGAACAAATTAAGCAAGCCATTCCCATTCAGTAGAACTATAAAATTATGACATCAGCCAACACCGAAAAACTTGCCTTGCTTGGGGGCCCTAAAACGATCTCAACTACCTTTAAACGCTATAACCCGATTGGCGTAGAAGAAGTAGAAGCCGCTAAACAAGTGATTGAAAGCGGTGTTTTATCTCAGTTTTTGGGAACTTGGCACGAAGACTTTTATGGTGGCGTTAAGGTTCAGGAATTTGAACGAGCCTGTGAGTCTTATTTTGGGGTCAGAAATGCGATTACAGTTAATTCATGGACTTCAGGTTTAATCGCGGCGGTTGGCGCGATTGCTATTGAGCCTGGGGATGAGGTGATTGTTAGTCCTTGGACAATGTGTGCTAGTGCGACAGCAATTCTGCATTGGAACGCCATACCTGTATTTGCAGATATTGAACCAGAAACTTTTAATTTAGATCCTAAATCCGTGGAAGCAAATATTACTCCCTACACCAAAGCGATTATGGCGGTGGATATTTTCGGGCATTCGGCAAATATGGATGCTCTAATGGCGATCGCCGATAAATACAACCTGAAAGTTATTTCCGATAGCGCTCAGTCTCCTGCGGCAATGTACAAGGGCAAATATGCTGGCACTCTAGCCCACATTGGCGGTTATAGCCTCAATTACCACAAACATATTCATACTGGTGAAGGTGGTATTTTAGTTACGGATGACGATGAACTAGCCGAACGAATGCGACTAATTCGTAACCATGCGGAGGCGGTAGTTGGTGATAAGGGCGTTAAAGATCTCACGAATATGATTGGTTATAATTTTCGGCTGGGTGAGATTGAATGTGCGATCGGAATTGAGCAGCTAAAAAAACTCACAGGATTAGTTGAGTCACGTCAATGTCTTGGCGATCGCCTAAGCATGGGATTAAGAGAACTAGCAGGATTGCAAGTACCCGTAGTCAAGCCAGATTGCACCCATGTTTATTATGTTTATCCTCTGGTGTTAGATGTCAATTTACTTGGGGTGAGCCGCGATAAAATTTGGGAAGCCTTGCAAGCAGAGGGTGTTCCCGTAGGTAAAAGCTATCAGAACTTACATTTATTGCCGATGTATCAAAAAAAGATCGCCTATGGCTCGAAAGGATTTCCTTGGACTTCAGAAATTTGTCACCGTACAGTCAACTATGCGCGTGGTATCTGTCCTGTGGCTGAGGAGCTAAATGATACTTCCTATCTCAGTATTGGTATGTGTGTTTATGATCTAACTGATGAACATATAGACTTGATTATTCAAGCATTTCAAAAAGTTTGGAATTCCCTAGATGCTTTGCGTTCCTATGCCTAATCAATTGAGTAAAGTTATCCATCTTCCTCTAACTGGAAAACTCGTGAGATTACAGAAATTTACAACCGAAAATCTTACGAACGAATATATTAGTTGGCTGAATGATTTCGATGTTGTTAGGTATAGCAATCAAAGATTTCGTCAACATAATCAAGAAACCTGTAGGGCTTACTTCAATTCTTTTGAAAATTCCGATCATATTTTTGTCGCAATTTATCAAGACACAAAATTTATTGGCACAATGACAGCATATATTTCCAGAATTCATCAAACTGCGGATATGGGTATCATGGTTGGAGATCGCCAATATTGGGGTAAAGGGGTAGGCAAAGATGCATGGACAACCCTAATGCAAGGACTTTTTGAGCAGAGCCAACTTCGGAAAATTACTGGAGGAACCTTGAGATGTAACAAGGCTATGGTTAATATTATGGTGAGTTCTGGGATGCAACCAGATGGCATCAGAATTGATCAGGAATTAGTTGATGGAAACGCAGTGGATATCCTACATTTTGCAAAATTTTCCCATGCTTGAGTCTTTATCCTTTCCCCTAGCGATCGCCGCCCATGATGCTGGAGCCGTAAATCACATTATTGCTTGGTTCAAGCATTTAGCTAATCAGCAAACTAACCCAATCAATAGGTCAGTTACTGTTTGTTTAGCCGATCCTGCTCTTTCTCTTTGGTTAAGAGCATTTCCCGACTCAAAAATCGGTAATCTTTTAGATACTTTGTCAAATAGTAAACTACTGATTAGTGGTACTGGTTGGCAATCGAATTTAGAGCATGATGCGAGGAAATTAGCGCGATCTTTAGGAATTAAGTCAGTTGCCGTCATTGATCATTGGGCAAACTACCGCGATCGCTTTATTCGTGATAATGAAGAGTTTTTACCAGACGAAATTTGGGTAACGGATGAATATGCTAAAAAACTCGCCGAAAATTACTTCCCTGACTTGCGAATAGTACAGTTGCCAAATCTTTATCTAGAGAGCATTGTTGCCGAAGTACGTTTGCAAGAAGCGTCTGTTCTCAATTCCGCAGCAACAAGATTACTTTATGTTCTCGAACCGATTCGTCAAGTTTGGGGTAATGGTGATCAGCTAGGAGAATTTCAAGCTTTAGACTTCTTTATCGAAAATATAAATCTTTTGGAATTTAGAGAACAACTCTCGATTAAAATGCGTCCCCATCCTTCCGATGGTATCGGTAAATATGATCAATGGATAGAATCTCAAAAAAATTTAGATATTTCTCTAGATATTTCTCTAGATATTTCGCGAACATTAGCTGAGGCGATCGCATGGTCAAATGTCGTAGTTGGCTGCCAAACCTATGCTATGGTTGTCGCATTGGCGGCTGAGAGACAAGTTATATGCTCAATACCTCCATACGGAGAGGATTGTGTTCTACCTCAAACCGAAATTATCAAATTAGCAGATCTTATTACCTAGACTATTGTAAGATTTATTGAAAAATCCAGAACATAAACCATCGGTTAGCTCGTTAAATTAAATATAAGCGATCTGTTCCTAATCTTTTGTCAAAGAATCCAATGCTTGCAAAGCTCTCTAAAATAGCACGTCAACTTCTAATTATTCCCTCTGTTAGACAGTTTGTAGGTCGTATTCGCCTATTCTATTTCCTCAAAATCCAGAAAAGATGGCAGATAATATCTTCCGAGAATGCATTTGATAATACCAATGCTCATAATCTTAGAGGATTACATTACTTTGACACACCTAGAATGAACATTCTGATCAAGCCAATATCAGTTCTCGAATTTCTTAATCATGATTCTAAAATATTGGTAGTTGGACCCAGAAATGAAGGAGATCTGCTCAGTTTAATCGGCCACGGCTTTTCTAAAGATAATATTCGTGGACTCGATCTTATGAGTTATTCTCCACTAATTGATGTTGGTGATATGCATCAAACATCCTATGCGGATAATAGCTTTGATGTCATTATTAGTGGCTACACATTGGGTTATAGCAAAGATCCACAAAAATGGGTGCAGGAATCTTTAAGAATTGCTAAGAACGGTGCGTTATTTGGAATTGCCGTTGAATATTCAGAGATGACTAACGACGATGTCAGAAAACTCTGTGGATATGAAATAGTTGAAGAAGGATACCGAGAATGTAACTCAGTGCAAGAGATTCTTGATCTTTTTAGTGCACATGTTGATCATATTTATTTTTCTCACGATGCTCCTAGTAAAAGGTCTCATACTGCCGACGGACTTGTTAGTAACCCTTCGCGTATTTGTGTAATATTTACTATTAAAAAATAAGAAGTCTATCATGCTAAAGACTAAATTAAATCCTAAAACATTTCTACCGAAGATTAAGTCAATCTTTTTTAAGATTCAAAGATATCAAATGTATGTAGCTAAAAACAAACATCTCGTTGGCACAATATCAGAAAGTTTATTGAATGTATTGCACGAGCTAAATAATATCCATCAAAGTTCAATTGAAGATGTTAAAAAGCAAGAACTTCTATATGTTTTGTTCAAAAACAGCTTTCCAAAAGTTCTATGGAATTGGGCTACGGAGCAAAAAGTAAAATCAATTTCTATCCGCTTTTATGATAACGTGATAGCCTTTGTAGAAGGCTATGAGCAATACTGTAATACTGGCATGACATCGCCAGAGGCAAATCATAGTTCTCGGCAGTTGTATTGGATGACCGATGGCAAGTTCAATAACTTTTGGGTTTCTTTTTACGGACTGTTCTTTCCTAAATATCCAAAATACTTATTTTCTGATCAAGCAAGAAACTTGGGGCTTACGGAATCACGAGGATTGCAAAATATTGTACAAGAAATTAGAGACAAGGGATATCATCTGTTTGATGAAAAATTAAGTCGTGAGATTTGCGATCGCCTAACTAAATTTGCAGAAAATGCTCTATGTAAACTAGCTCCTCACTATCCTGATATTTCGACTGAAAAGTATTTGAGATATGATAGCGACAATCCCAAATCCGTAACCTATCGAGTTGACGAGCAAGAGTTAGCGAACAATCCAGACATCCAAAATCTTATTGCAGATTCTTCTATAATATCGGTCGTCCAAGAATATTTTGGATGTCGAGCTACGCTTCGAGACCTTAGTATGTGGTGGAGTACAGCGTTCTTGAAAGGAGATGCAGATTCTTCATCTGCACAACTTTATCATTGGGATGGAGATTCGGTTAAGTTTATCAACGTATTTATATATTTGACAGAAGTTACATCACAAAATGGACCTCATTGTTTTGTAAGAGGTTCCCATCTTACTAAGCCTTTAAGTTTACTCAGAGATGGTCGATTTTCCGATCAAGAAATCGAAAACTTTTATGGCAAAGAACATATGGACGAAATTGTGGGTAAGAGAGGAACTATTATTGCTGCTGATACGCGAGCATTTCATAAAGGTAAAGCGTTAGAACATAGTGAACGTCTCATTATTATGCTTACTTTTAGTATGGATCTTTTTGGTGCTACATATAGTTCAATCCAACTAAGTGATGGGTTAACAGATGCTTTATCTCAGTCTATGAAACATTTCCCATATAGTTACTCTAAGTTTAGAGTAGGTAAATAAACTAAATGACTTTACCTAAATGTAATCTCTAACCACTATGAAATATTGCAAGTTTTGTGTTCAACCAGATACCCGACCTAATTCTCAGTTTACAGATGAGGGTATTTGTCCTGCTTGCAATTATCTTCAGCAGCTAAATGATGCTGATTGGCAAGAACGCTATGAAATACTAAATGACTTATTAAAACAATTTCCCCGTCAATCAGGTCAATATTTTGACTGTATTATTGGCGTGAGTGGTGGTAAAGATAGTACTAGACAAGCTCTATATGTTCGTGACAAGTTAGGATTGAATCCACTGTTAGTGTGTCTTAGTTACCCACCGCCACAGGTTAGCCAAAGAGGTGTGGATAATATTTCTAACCTGATTGAACTAGGTTTTGATGTACTCCTCTCTGCGCCCGCACCTGAGACTTGGCGAGGTTTACTGAGAGCTAGTTTCGATAAATTTACCAACTGGGCGCGTTCCACTGAACTGGCTCTATTTACTTCTGTTCCTCAAATCGCTATTCGTTATCAAATTCCTCTGATTCTCTGGGGCGAAAACCCTGGATTACAGTTAGGGGATTTGAAGACTCTGGGACGTACAGGCTATGACGGCAATAACTTGCGTTATATGAATACGCTCTCTGGTGGTGGGCTGGAATGGATGATAAAAGCAGGATTTCCACAGCAAGAACTGCTTCCCTATCGTTATCCTCAATCGGAAGAATTTGAGGCTGCGAAACTGCAAATCGTCTATTTGGGATGGTTTTTGGGTGATTGGTCTCTGGTGAATAATGCCGCCTATGCTTGTGCTAATGGACTAGAAATACGCGAAGATACAGTCGAAAATACAGGTGATCTTTATGGTGTGACTTCCCTCGATGAAGACTGGGTAACCTTGAATCAGATGATTAAATACTATAAATTTGGTTTTGGACGGGTAACTGACTATGCCAATGAGGAAATTCGTCTTGGAAGAATGACTCGTGAACAAGGAATCTCTGTTGTGGAAAAGTATGATGATGCTTGTAGTGATGAATATATAGAGAGTTTCTGTACATACATCGATATATCAGTAAATGAATTTTGGGATCATGTACATGCTTCAGTAAATCTACACCTATTTTCGGTGGAACCAAATGGAGCGATCCTTCGCAAATTTAAGGTTGGAGTTGGTTTATGAGTGCTGTGACCATAGGAATAGTGGATTATGGTATGGGTAATCATGCATCAGTGATGCATAGCCTCAAAAATATGGGGTTGAAAGTTCGAGTTAGTGCTGATCCCCAAGCTTTAGATAGTACAGATGTATTAATTCTCCCTGGGGTTGGCGCTTTTCCGTCAGCAATGCAAGCACTTCACGATCGCAGACTAGTAAGTTATTTGCAACAGCAAGCTGAGAGACAACGCCCAATTATTGGGATCTGTCTCGGTATGCAACTCTTAACAACTGCTTCCCATGAATATCAATATACGTTAGGGTTAGATTTGATTGCAGGCGAAGTCGTTCCGCTACCTGAATCACAATGGCATATTGGCTGGAATACGATTAAATGCATTCAAGAGGATGTATTACTTCAGGCTAGTGATAACGAGGTGTTTTATTTTAATCACTCATTTACCTATCAAGGTGTGGATAAATATCAAATAGCTATGTCTCAACATTCTCAGCCGATCGCATCGGTGATCCGCAATGGTAGTATAGTGGGCTTACAATTTCATCCAGAAAAGAGTCAGGTTGCTGGTCGAGAACTACTTAAAAATTTAATTGTGGGGTTGGTTGATGCTAAAAAAGAGATTGATGGGAGTTGTCACGGTTAAGGATGGTTGGGCTGTCCAATCCTTTGGATATCGGCGCTATTTACCTTTGGGTAAGCCAGAATGTTTAATTGAAAATTTGGATCGCTGGGGTGCAGATGAAATTTTGGTACAGGTTATTGATCGCTCTCGCTGCAACAGGGAGCCTGATTTTCGTCTATTAGAAAGCATTGGAAAACTGGGCTTAGCAACTCCCTTAATCTATGCAGGTGGGATTCGGAATGTCGCTGATAGCGTTAAGGTGATTCAGTATGGAGCCGATCGCCTTGTTGTTGATGCTCTATTGCATGACGATCTCCAAGCAGTGCAGCATCTCTCAGCGAGACTAGGAGCACAGGCGATAATTGCTTCTCTGCCGCTATCTTGGCAAGAAGGAAGAATTGAGTGGTTTGATTATCGTACCCAAACTAGAACCGCGATAGCAAATCAAGTTCTATCATTTATTAGTTCGGGTGTAGTCTCAGAGGTATTCATTTCCGATTTTTCTCATGAGGGACAAGCCAATGGTTTTGAGTCAAATCTAATTACAAATTTCCCTTTGCAGGATGTTCCCATCGTCGCCTTTGGTGGTTTGAGCGATCCTAATCAAATTAGGAACCTACTACTTCAGCCTAATATTGTTGCGATCGCCGTGGGAAACTTTTTAAATTACAAAGAACAGACTATTCAGACATACAAGCAAGCGATCTCGTCTGCACAACTTCGTAATCCAGTTTATGACTCAAGCCATTCCCTATTAACTCATGCCTGAACTTCATCCAGAAATTTACTTTTGTCAGAGATGCCTTTACTCAACTGCTCATCCTTTAGGATTAATTTTGGATGCGGATGGTATTTGTTCTGGATGCCGCATTCATGAAGAGAAAGATTCCCTTGATTGGAATGCGCGATGGGAATTATTAGAGCATCAGATCCAGCCGTATCGAAACCTGAACGGACAAAATTATGACTGTATTGTTCCTGTGAGCGGTTCTCAAGACTCTTACTACATTGTCTACTTAGTGAAAGAGCGATTAGGGCTGAATCCACTCCTTGTCACCTACAACAAATATTTCAATACACCCTTAGGTATCCGAAATCTAGCAAATCTGCGTATAAAATTTAATTGCGATATTCTTTACCAAAATGTTAACCCTATTTCTGTCAAGAAAATAACACGCACGACTTTACGCCGTTTTGGCAGTATCTATTGGCCGATTTTGGCAGGGCAAACAGTTTTTCCTGTGCAGACCGCAGTTCGTTATCAAATCCCTCTAATCATTTGGGGGGCTCATCAGGGACTAGAGCAAGTCGGGATGTTCTCCCATACCCATGAAGTCGAAATGACTCGTCGATATCGGAAAGATCATGACTTAATGGGGCATGAAGCCGATGATTTGCTATCAATCTTCGACATTCTAAAAGTGGAAGATATCTGGCAATACCGCTATCCTAGCGATCTCGATTTACATACAGTCGGTGTGCGCGGAATATATCTAGGTAATTACGTGCGATGGGATTCTAAGACTCAACATGAACAAATGATGTATGAATACGACTACAAAACCGCATCTTTTAATCGAACTTTTGACTGTTATGATTACGTTGACTGCTTCAATTACATGGACCTTCACGATTTATTGAAGCTATACAAGCACGGCTATTCCAAAGTCACTGATCATGCTTGCCGTGAGATTCGATTTGGGAGACTCTCTCGTGAAGAGGGATTAACTCTTGTTCGTAAGTATGAATTAGCGCCTCTTACCTATATCAATCAATTTTGTGAATGGTTAGGAATGACACCACGATCTCTACAATTTATGATTGATCAACATCGCAACCCCAAATTTTGGAATCAAATTGAGACTAATAAATGGGAATTTATTGGCTGGAGTATGCAGCAACCTCAATCAGTCGAAGATACAAAAGTAAATCTGCCTCAACTGTTTACAGCTAATAACTATCTAGAATATAACGGTGATGCAAAATATATAACGATAGGGAGAGGATATCCATGAAATCTAAGGACATGAATATCATAGTTAGAGCTGATGCTTCTGCGCAGATTGGCACAGGACATGTCATGCGTTGCTTAGCATTATCACAGACATGGCGAGTTCTAGGAGGTCAAGCTATATTTATGCTAGCAAATAAATCTCCATCTTTAGAAGCGAGATTAAGATTTGAAGGAATGGAAGTTGTATATTTGTCAGGTGAAGCTGGTAGTAATGAAGATGCTCAGCAAACCTTAGATTTGTGTCAGCAATTTTCTGCTCAATGGATAATTTTAGATGGATATCACTTTGGAGCAGCTTACCAAAAAGCTATTAAGAATTTTGATGTTAGCTTATTGTTTTTTGATGATAATGGTCATGCCGATCACTACTACGCTGATCTAATCTTAAATCAAAATATTTCAGCTAAGATAGACTTATATCAAAGTCGAGAACCATATACTCAATTATTATTAGGTACGCAGTACGTTCTACTTAGAAAAGAATTCTTGTCTTGGAAAAATTGGCAAAGAGTAATAAATCCGATCGCCTCAAAAATATTAGTCACTTTAGGTGGTAGCGATCCTGATAATGTCACCCTTAAAGTCATTCAAGCTTTACAAATAGTAAAAAGTAATAATTTAGAAGTTATTGTTGTTGTCGGTGGCAGCAACCCACACTATGAGAAATTACAGGCTGAAGTTGCAAAATCCAGAACACTAATTACTTTGCAACGGAATGTTAGTAATATGCCTGAGTTGATGGCTTGGGCAGACATAGCGATTGCTGCGGGTGGCTCAACTAATTGGGAATTAGCATTTATGGGATTGCCTAGTCTCGTGATTACAGTAGCGGATAATCAGAAGGAGAGTATAGCCGAGCTTGATCGACAAGGAGTGATTACAAATCTAGGATGGCATCAAGATTTGTCTATCGAATGGATTAGTTTTACATTGCAGAAGTTGATATGCGATCGCCTCAACCAAAAAAAAATGAGCCAGCAAGGACAGCAGATAGTAGATGGAGAGGGCGTAATGCGCATTGTCTCAAAAATTGCTGATATGATAGCTTAGCCCGAATTTACTGTATGCAATATATTTGCAAAAAAATGTCTGGGGTAAATAGTAAAACATTATATGTAGAATAACAAAACTGATTATTAAAGCATATCGAGTTGCAAACTCACTATTGAGAGAACGCGAAATTAGGAAAATACAATGACAATGAATTATGGGCAGGTTAAGAAACACTGGGATAGCTGGGCAAAAGAATTTGGCACTTCTTTGAGAGCCACCACAAAGAGCATGACTATCAAACAGCTTGAGATTTTTGCCCTCATGAAACATTTAGTTCCTGGGTCAAAAATTCTTGATGTTGGTTGTGGCAATGGCTACAACGGAATTGCTTTTATCGAAAACATTCCCAATATAACTGTCGTTGGAGTAGATTACTCAAAAGAGATGATTGAGAATGCTATTCTCAATGCGCAGAAGCTTAGCCAAGAACAGCAAAAAATGATTGGTTTTGAAGTTGCAGACGTTCTTACATTGCCATACAATGCTGAATTTGACATCGTCACGACAGATCGCTGCATTATCAACCTTACAGATATTGAGCTGCAGAAAAAGGCAATTGATAATTGTTGTAAGGCTTTAAAGCAAGGAGGAGTTTTTCTAATGTTAGAAAATAGTCAACAGACCTACAGAAATCAGAATGATGCTCGTGAGGCTGTTGGTCTGTCAAAGAGGAATCCTCCATCATTTAACCTATTTTTCGATGAAGAAATTATACTCCCTTACTGTAGTAGTAGAGGGTTAGACCTTTTGCAAATAGATGACTTTGGTAGTCTTCACGATCTGATGCTATACGTCATACTTACTGCTGCTGATCCAACCAAGGATCACTACGACGAGCCAGCAATTGTCAAAGCAGCAGAGGTTACTATGAACCTTGCAGCCCAAGGATGTGGCTATCCATTTGGTGGTTTTGGGCAGAACAGACTTTACATTTTCCGTAAATCAACAGCAGAAACGAATGGATGATCGAGAAAGCCCTCAAGATAAGTTTATGAAAGAAATTAACATTTTAGATAAAAAAATTGGCAAAAAACAGCCTCCGTTGATCGTTGCCGAAATGTCTGGTAATCACAACCAATCATTGGGAAAAGCTCTGGAAATTGTTGAAGCTGCAGCTAAGGCTGGCGTAGATGCTCTTAAAATCCAGACTTATACAGCCGATACAATGACCCTCGATATTAGTGAGAGAGAATTCTTTATTAGCGATCCTCAGAGTCTATGGGAAGGTAATTCTCTCTATAATCTCTATCAACAAGCCTATACACCTTGGGAATGGCACAAACCAATATTTGACCGATGTAAAGAGCTAGGCATCATCGGTTTTAGTACTCCTTTTGATGACACGGCTGTCGATTTTTTAGAAACATTAGATGTGCCTTGCTATAAAATTGCATCATTTGAAAATACTGATATCCCACTCATCCGCAAAGTTGCTAAGACTGGTAAACCAATGATTATTTCTACGGGTATGGCGACTGTTGCAGAGCTCGATGAGTCAGTCAGAACCGCAAGAGAATCAGGCTGTGAAGAGCTTATTTTGCTCAAATGTACCAGCACCTATCCCACCACTCCAGAGAATACGAACATTTTGACGATCCCGCATTTGCGTGATTTGTTTGATGTTCAAGTGGGACTATCAGATCACACGATTGGGATCGGTGTGGCTGTAGCCAGCGTTGCATTGGGTACTACAGTCATTGAAAAGCACTTTACACTAAGTCGAGCTGATGGAGGCGTAGATTCAGCTTTTTCGATGGAGCCAGAAGAAATGCGCCAATTAGTAATAGAAACGAAAAGAGCGTGGCAAGCACTAGGTAAAATTAGTTACGGTGTTACTGAAGCTGAGAAGAAATCACTCATGTATCGGCGATCGCTATATATTTCTCAGGATATGCAAAAGGGTGACATTCTAAAGCCAGAAAATCTTAGAACAATTCGGCCAGGATTAGGATTAGCACCGAAATATTATGATGTTTTATTAGGAAAAGCTGTCAAACAAGATGTAAAGAAAGGAACTCCTATGAGTTGGGAAATGCTGGCTTAAATATGGGCAAATTAGTAAAAAAGCTCTTCTATTTATTTAGCGATCGCGAAAAGATCCAAATAGGTATAATTTTTTTGCTCATGCTCATGGGAGCAGGATTGGAGACGCTTGGAGTAGGTTTGATTCCTGCATTTGTGGCTTTATTAGGCAATCCTGAAATAATTGAGCAGCAAAAGACTTTAAATTGGCTATATATCCAATCGGGTGCAACATCTCATCAAATATTTTTGCTGTGGGTAAGTATTGCACTATTAGCCATTTATTTAATTAAAAATATTTACCTCTCGATCTTGACCTACTGGCAATATTATTTTCTATATAGAAAACAAGTTTCTTTATCAAGTCGTCTGTTGCGTTCATACTTAAATAGCTCATATACATTTCATCTGCAACGTAATTCCGCTGATTTGGTTCGCAATGTTACTTCTGAAGTTCCACAAATTTTCGCGGGTATACTTATACCAATGCTGACTTTAGTTACTGAGATAATGGTGATGATTTGTCTTGGAATATTACTAGCGATCGCTGAACCATTATCATCTGCGATCGCAGCTATGTTTTTGGGAGCATCGATATTTTGGTTAAATGGAACGATTCGCAAACAAATGAGTGGGCAGGGATTGATTCGCCAAGAGCAAAGTGGACAAATGATCCAATGGGTTAACCAAAGTTTGGGTGGAATTAAGGAAACTAAGGTATTGGGTAGAGAAACATTCTTTCTTGATGCATTTACAAAAAGCACACGAGCATTTGGGAAAGCCAATCTATTTGTGGGACTTGCGACCCAATTACCTAATTTATTTATCGATACAGTATTAATTGCATCTGTATTGTTAATTGTGATTTTTAGTCTGATTCAAGGCAGAGAGATTCAATCTATTTTGCCGATGCTGTCTTTATTTGCGATCGCGGCTTTACGCCTTATGCCCTCAGCGAAACGCATTGTCTCCACAGTTACTAATATTCGTTATTTTAAACATTCTGTCGATCTTATTCACCAAGATCTGGTTTATTTAGAAATAAGATCAAATTCACTACAAGAAGTAAATAATTTCGTAGCCCCAGAAATTCGGTTTAAAAAATCAATTGAACTACGAAATATTCACTATCTTTATCCAAATGTCTCTCAACCATCACTATCAGGTATATCTATAGAAATTTCTAGGGGGCAAACTATTGCATTTATTGGCTCATCGGGAGCAGGTAAAACGACAATTGTCGATATCATTTTGGGTTTGCTCACACCCAGTCAAGGTGAAATTTCAGTTGACGGCAAAAATATTCTGACTAATCTTGCTGGTTGGCAACGACAAATTGGGTATATTCCTCAAAGTATCTATCTATCAGACGATACAATTAGGAACAATATTGCCTTTGGCTTAGCCAGTCATGAAATTAACGAAGAAAAAGTGTGGGCTGCAATCAAAGCGTCACAGTTGGAAGAGCTAGTTCATGGCTTGCCAGAACAACTAGATACCCTAGTTGGTGAACGCGGTATTCGATTATCTGGCGGACAGCGGCAACGCATAGGTATTGCGAGAGCACTATATCATAATCCAGAGGTGATCGTTATGGATGAAGCTACTGCTGCTTTAGATAATACGACCGAGCGAGAGTTTATGTGTGCCTTAGAATCTATGAGTGGACAAAAAACGATGATTATGATTGCGCATCGTTTGAGTACTGTAAAAAACTGCGATCGTCTCTATTTAATGCAGCAAGGACAAGTAATTTGCTCAGGCACATACAATGAGCTGTTATCTCAAAGTAATGAGTTCAAGTTGCTTGCTCAGTCCGAATCTCACAACAAAGTCTATCCAAACGTTCCGTAAAAGATTGCACTCACCCAAAACTCTAATGCATCAAGATCTAAAACTCCTAAACATTGGTTGCGGCTCAGCATTTCATCCTACATGGATAAATATTGATTTGGTTGCAGCATCACCAGCAGTGCAAGCCTATGATATCCGTAAAAATTTACCCTATATTAGTAACTATTTTGATGCTTGCTATAGCTCTCATATGATTGAACATCTAACATTGCAAGAAGCCCACCAAGTAATTGCTGAAGCTTTTCGTGTACTAAAACCTCAAGGTATATTTAGAGTCATCGTACCTGACCTAGAAGTAATTACAAAAAAATATCTTTATGCTCTTGAACAAGTTAAATCAGGTGATTTGCAAGCAGAGTCTAGCTATGACTGGATGCTGTTGGAACTTTATGATCAGGCAGTACGTACTTTCAGTGGTGGGGAGATGGGGAGTTATCTCGATAATTGCAATATCAAGAATAAGGATTTTGTAATGTCACGGATTGGTTCTGCGGCAGAGAACTATTGGCAAAGTAAAGAAATATCCAAGCAAAAATCTGTATGGGATAAACTGAAATCTAAAAATTTGGCATGGCTATTTCAGAAGTTCAGAATCGCGATCGCAAGAACTTTGGTCATCTTAGTGGCTGGCAAAGAAGCACATAATGCCTTTGATGAAGGATTATTTCGTAATACAGGAGAAGTTCATCGCTGGATGTATGACAGATTCTCACTCCAAAGAATGCTGACCCAAGTAGGCTTTGTTGATATCCATTGTTGCCAAGCTAACGAAAGTAAAATACTGGATTTCAATACTTATGAACTAGATGTTTTTGATGGCTTAGTCAAAAGACCAGACTCTTTATTTATGGAAGGAATTAAACCATAGCTGTGAACAAAAAAACATTACTGTATATACCATTTGCTCTTGCACCCATACACTTTGAAACTGGATTAGAACTAGTAGAAAAGTATTTACAAAAGGGATATAGTGTTACCTTACTAACCTGCTCTGGTAAGTTACCTGCTTGTGCGCCCAATCCCTATCATTACGAACATAATTGTCATTTTTGCCAATCTCGCCTACTTTCAGGCTTAAAATGGATTGGAAAAGAAAGGATAGAAGTGCAAGATTTTTATGCCATTACTGAAGAACAGCAGAGAAAGATTGAGGAAATTAGTATACTGGAAATTCCCTCGTTAGATATGCTCACCAAAATTGAGCTTGAAGGTTCTGATATTGGCTTAGCAGCGTTAAGATCGGTGATTTTTTGTCTAAACGAACCGCGTCCAGATGTTTATCAGCATAGAGACTTAATCAGAAATTACTTAGTAACTAGCGCGATCGTGCATTTTTCTATGCAAAAACATCTGATCGAAAAGCAACCTGACGAATTTATTTTGTTTAATGGCTCTTTTGCTGCCATGCGACCAGCACTAAGGCTTGCTCAAAAGTTAAACATTACCACCTATGTCCATGAAACATCTGATGTTCCAGAACGATATTCTCTTACCAAGAATGCTTATCCACATGATTTAGACGTGATGAAAGCAGAAATAGAGTTTATCTATAATACTTCGCCATTGCCTGAAACAGAAAAAAAACAGATAGCTGATATATGGTACGAAGAAAGAATTCATAATCGGATTAAAAGTTGGTGGTTTGATTTTACGAAGAACCAGCAAAAAGGTTTATTACCGCAAAGTTTAACGCCTAAAACAGTAAATGTCGCCATCTTTAATTCATCGGAAGGCGAGTTTAATACAATTCCAGAGTATGACAATCCCATTTATAGAAGCCAGAATGACGGCATCTACCAACTACTCAATAGCTTTTATCAGAATGATTGTATTCGTTTTTTTCTAAGGATTCATCCCAACCTAGCCAATGCGAACAATACCCAGAAACAGTTTTTACAAGTTCTTGCTCAAGAGTTCGATCATTTAGAAATAATCTCACCTGAATCACCAATTAGCACTTACGATCTGATTAGTGCTTGTGATGTTGTCATTACTTTTAACTCTACAGTTGGTATTGAAGCTGTTTATAAAGGTAAGCCTTCGATTTTAATGGGAAGAGCAATATATGAAGATTTAGGAGGTTCAATCAAACCGCGCAGTCACGATGAACTAGTGGAAATCCTGCATAATTATGTGCAGCATCGTTCTCTCCCAAGTGTAGAATATGCTGAGTTAGCTGTGGTTAAGTATGGTTTTTTTCAAAAGCAGTGGGGATATCCACTGGAGTATGTAAGAGTTTATAGTCTCAACAAAGCCTCTTTGTATCGGGAAGGGAAAGAATATTTTGCAAAAGTTAGTTTGAAAGAAGTCGCCCTCAGCTTTGTCCCCAGAATTTTAATCAAATTGCGAAAACTTAGTACCAAGTACTTACATTGGAATCACTAGTATGAAAGTTCTACATCTCAATACTTACGATATTGTGGGTGGAGCAGCTCGTGCTGCTTATCGCTTACATAAAGGATTACAGGGAATTGGGGTGCAGTCAAAGATGTTGGTGCAAACTAAAGTTAGTGATGATTACTCAGTTATTGCACCTACATTTTGGTTAGATAAGATAGTGAACAAGTTTAGACCTAGCTTAGCTAAACTAACACTAGATAATACGCAGCAACTCTTTTCCCCGCAGTGGTTGCCAGATAATATAATGCCAAAAATCAAACAAAATCAACCTGATATCGTTAACTTAAATTGGGTTTGTGATGGTTATTTTCAAATCGAAACTTTGGCAAAGATACCTCAACCTAAGATTTGGACATTGATGGACATGTGGGCATTTACAGGAGGGTGTCATTATAGTAATACATGCGATCGCTATATAAATTCGTGTGGTGCTTGTCCACAACTCCATAGCTATAAAGATCAGGATTTATCAAGTTGGGTATGGAAGCGTAAAGTAAATGCTTGGAGGAATATCAATATTACTATTGTATCTCCTAGTAACTGGTTAGCAAAATGTGCTAAGTCCAGCTCTATTTTTCAAGATACACGGATAGAAGTCATTCCCTTCGGTTTGGATATAAATCGATATAAGCCTATTCCTCAAAAAATTGCACGAGATATATTACATCTATCACAGCATAAACTGATTGTCTTATTTGGAGCCATACAAGCGACCAATGATTTGAGAAAAGGTTTTCAACTTTTGAAAATTGCTTTGCAACATCTTAGACAATTTGGATATCAAGACAAAATCGAGTTAGCAATATTTGGGGCTTCACAACCAGATCCCCCTGTAGACTTGGGTTTTAGAACTCACTATTTAGGACAACTACATGACGATATTACCCTACAAATTATTTACTCAGCCGCAAATGTCATGATTGTTCCCTCACTTCAGGAAGCCTTCGGTCAAACGGCTTCTGAATCTCTTGCTTGTGGGACACCCGTTGTTGCATTTGATGGGAATGGGTTAAGTGATATTATTAATCATCAGCAGAATGGATACTTAGCAAAGCCACTTGATACATATGATTTAGCAAAGGGAATTAATTGGGTTTTAGAAGATAGTGATCGTCTGCAAAGATTATCATATCGAGCAAGAGAAAAAGCCGAACAAGAATTCTCGCAAGAGTTGCAAGCCAAACGATATCTATCTTTGTTTGAAGAAATTATGTCTAGTCATTCTTCAAAATCATGAAGAAATTAATTTATATAATTATCCCTGTCTATAATCGCAAAAAGATTACTTTAGCTTGTCTTAAAAATCTAAAAACTAATGGTGATTTACAGAAGTATCATGTGATTATTGTTGATGATGGCTCTAGCGATCGCACAGCCGAAGAAGTTGCAGAAAACTATCCTGAAGTTACTATTCTCAAGGGGGATGGGAATTTGTGGTGGACAGGGGCGATCGCATTAGGTATGACATATGCCTATAACCAAGGAGCAACGCATTTTATTTGGCTAAATGATGATTGTCTTACTGAATTAAACACTCTAGAGCTATTAGTGAATTTCTTACAAAAACATCCTAATTTAATTGTTGGTGCTGCTTGTTATGAGGCTGAATCAAGGCTATTAGTGGAAACAGGATTTAAAGGAAAAATAAGAGTTAAAGCATTAGAAAATGAAGTTATGGATGTGGATGGTTTGAGTGGCTATTGTGTTGCTATGTCAGCGAATGTATTTGAAAAAATTGGTGCTCCAGATGCTGATAAATTTCGACAATATGCTGGCGACGGTATGTATACGTTAAAAGCTACTAGATCAGGTTTTAAAGCCTATATTTTAGGCGCTGCAAAGGTAAACTTGGTTGAAGAAAAAGATGCTATTCACAATTTTACTAATTATGTCCAGAAAGCAAAATCTCGCACCTTAAAATCAATATTCTGGGATTATAAATCTCCCTATCATTTACCTACGCAGTTTCATTACCATACTTATAAATATGGTATTTTGATTGGACTACCTCTATTCACTATTAAAATGTTTTCTTGGTTAATTCGCTTTTATGTCTAAACCACTGCATATTGTGATGTTTCATAATCGCTATCAATATGCTGGAGGCGAAGATGCTGCTACCAAAGCGGACGTGGAAATGCTGCGTGAATATGGTCATCGAGTCACCTTGATTGAAGTGCACAATGACATTATTAAAACTTATTCCAAGTTCGATAAATTTAAACTGTTTGTAGAAACTGTCTGGAGCTTTAAGGTTTATCGCGAGATGCGATCGCAGCTTCAAAAACTAAAACCCGATCTTGTCCATGTCCAGAATTTTTTTCCATTGTTCTCTCCTTCCATTCATGCTGCTGCGCGATCGCTAAAAATTCCGACTGTGCAGCATCTTCATAACTTTCGGTTAGGTTGTCTGAATGGGTACTTATTTAGAAAAGACAAAATTTGTGAAGCTTGTGTGGGTCGCAATCCTTGGCGCGGCGTTGGTTATGGCTGTTATCGGGATTCGTCTATTGCCTCTTTAGCAGTCTGGACAATGGTGACATTCAATCGGTGGCGGCGCACATGGCAAAAAGATGTGGATGCATTCATTACACCTAGTCACTTTGCTGCGGCAAAGCTTAAGGAGATCGGTATTAGAAGCGATCGTCTTTATGTGAATCCAAATGTGATTAATCTCGTAGATGTTGAAGTTTTACCCTCTGTACAGCTCGAAAATCCTAACTTCTTATTTGTGGGAAGGTTATCCGCAGAGAAGGGCATAATGACGCTGCTGCAAGCATGGGCTGAATTGAACATGCTCGATTGGCAATTAAAGATTATCGGAGATGGTTCTGAACAATCAAATTTGCAGCGATTTGTTGATGAGATGAAATTAAAAAATGTGCAGTTCTTAGGATACTTGACTCCTTCGCAAGTGACGATCTCTATGAGATCTGCTACTGCGATCGTTGTACCTTCTCAATGGTATGAAACCTTCGGACGTGTGGTTGTCGAAGCCTTTGCTTGTGGCAAACCTGTAATTGCCTCTGATTTGGGTGCTTTATCGGAACTAATCACCTCAGAATACAATGGATTTCTTATTCCTTGCGATCTCATTAGTGCATGGACAGAAAAATTGCACTGGTGCGGCATAAATCCCGAAGCCATGCAAACTCTTGGTAAGAATGCATATCAAACATACCAAGAACTCTACACCCGTTCTACGAACTATCAGCAATTAATGAAAATATATGGTTCTGTGCTACACCCTTCCCAGTGAATGATTAATAGTGTAATAGTGCGCAGCAAAGCCGCGCACCATTATAACTGGGCTTCGATCGCACTCAGCAATTTTTCTTGTGTCCAATTTTGATATAAATGCGCAGCGATCGCTGCTCCACCAGCGCCAACACCTTCTTTGACAAAACCTTGTTCATAGGCGCGCAACTGTGCAAACTTAGACTTGGCAAAACTTAGCTGTGTGGCTAGTAAAGGCACATCTTGCACAGCTAGGGCTAGATCGACGGTATTACCTGTGGGATCTTCAGCAACCCATCTGGTTGTGCCTGCAATAATCGCATCAGGATTCCAGACAAGATTTTGATGGGCAGCGATCGCTCTTGCTAATGCGTATACCGCTAACATTTGAGTCCCGCCTGCCAGCAATACTCCTGCATGACGACTGGCCGCGATCGCCATTCCAGCTACCGCAATTTGCATGGGATCACCCACTGCCGCCACTATTTCAAATGGAGTGACTGTTTGCTCTAGGTGCTGTAATCCCGCTTGCACAATTTCCCACTTTTGCGCATGGTTACAAGTGGAATGAGAGCTATTTACTTTATCTTTAGCAGCAATTCCTAATGCTGTCAGCACGGCTAAAGCTGTGGTTGTACCCCCTACTACGCATTCACTCAAGATTACATAAGCGCCTGATTGGGCTAGTTTTTCGCCCCATACTAAACCTTGGACAAATAATTGCAGCACAGTTTCAATTGGCAAAGCTTTACCTGTACTTAGACATTTTGCAGGTGATCCAGAGAGGGGGATCGCTTGAATAGTCGGCGCGATCGCTAAACCAGCATCAAAAATAAATAGCGGCAAATCTTGGGCGGCGACAACAGCACGGGAAATTAGGACTGGTGAGGCTCCTGCAACTAGGGGTGGTAAAGGGAAACTGGTGTTAATTCCTGTAGCAAGAAATTCAGCATCAGCGATCGCTGTATATTTACGATCCTCAGGAGTTGCTCCTGCGGCGGAAATATTGGGTATTAATCCTGTCTCTGTAAATCCCAGCACACAAGCAAATACTGGACGTTTTCCACGGTAGTTTTTGAGCCAAGTCTTGGCTTTTTTGCGTTGTGTGTAGGTCTTGATCATTTAGACTTGTTTGCAAAAGTTATTGAAAGTAAATATTTCTACGGTACTTTCGTTAAGACAGTTAAAGATTATCCGAAGAAGTATCCAAAAGAGCACATTTAGGTTCTTACAATGAAGCTAACACATATAGCAATCCTAAATAAATTGCTGTAAGTAAGGACAACTCATGAATTGTCTCTACTTACAGCAATTTATGATCGAAAGAGCCACAAGCAAATTTCTATAAGTGTTACTTTGCGACGCTTATAGAAATTTGCTTGGTTCGGGTTTAAGTGCAAAGCGCTGTATCTGGGTTGCCCGATCATATATTTCGGTAAGTGAAGATAATTGAATAAGGTGCATGAATGAAGATAGGCGTAATCAAAGAAATAGAATTTGGAGAACGTAGAGTCGCTCTAATTCCTGAAGTGGTGAGTCGCTTGGTCAAAAATGGTTTGGAAGTCTTGATCGAGAGTCATGCTGGCGAATCATCTTTTTTTGCGGATGCAGCTTATGAAGAAGTTGGAGCCAAGATTATTTTTGACAAGAGTGTTCTGATTAATGAATCAGATATTTTGCTCAAAGTGGGAGCACCTCGCGAAGAAGAAGTGAGCATGTTTAAATCTGGACAAATCACAATTGGTTTTCTAAATCCTTTAGGTAGACCTGAACTAATCCGCCGCCTCGCGCATCAGGGGGTAACAGCAATGAGTATGGAGATGATCCCCCGCAGCAGTCGGGCTCAAAGTATGGATGCGCTCTCCTCGCAAGCCTCGATCGCTGGTTATAAAGCTGTACTGATCGCAGCCGCAGCATTGCCCAAATATCTCCCCATGTTGACCACCGCAGCAGGAACGATCCCACCTGCAAAAGTGGTGGTATTGGGTGCAGGTGTGGCAGGGCTTCAGGCGATCGCTACGGCGCGTCGTCTCGGAGCACAGGTGGAAGCCTATGATATTCGTCCTGCGGTGTGTGAAGAAGTGCAGAGCCTTGGTGCAAAGTTCATCGATGTAACCTTGGATGAGGATACGACCGCCGATGGTGGATATGCGAAAGAAATTTCCGAAGCAGCGAAACAACATGCTCAAGTCATTCTCGCTAAACATATTAAAGAAGCGGATATAGTCATTACCACTGCCCAAGTCCCTGGACGTAAAGCTCCAGTAATGGTGACTGATGCCATGATTGCCCATATGAAGCGTGGCTCGATCATTGTGGATATGGCAGGCGAACAGGGGGGTAACTGCGAAGGTACGATAGCTGGCAAGGATGTAATGTGTCATGGCGCAATGATTATTTCACCAATCAATTTGCCATCATCAATGCCAATTCATGCTTCTCAAAAATACGCTAAAAATCTGCTCAACCTTCTCAATCACTTGATTAAGAAAGGCGAACTGGATCTTGATTTTGATGACGATATTATCAGCAGTACCTGTATCACTCATGCTGGCGAAATTCGCAATCAGCGCGTTAAAGATGCTCTATCTCAACTAGCAGTCGCTGTCTAAGAAACCATTTAAGAAGTACTTTCTGCGGTCAAAAGCTTTAAGAGATCCCCCTCAATCCCCCTTAAAAAGGGGGAAGAATTTAATTCTCCCCCCTTTTTAAGGGGGGCTGGGGGGGATCTAGACAATTCTTAAATGGTTTCTTGAAAACCCTTACTGGGTTTAAGTTTTAATTCACATTCAATTGATTTGAACTTGTTGGCACTGAAGTCAACAAGTTCGTTAAACAACTATGAACGAATCATTAATTAGTGCTCTATTTGTCTTTGTTCTTGCTTCCTTTGCAGGATTTGAAGTAATTAACAAGGTTCCGCCAACATTACATACTCCCCTGATGTCAGGGTCTAATGCCATTTCAGGTATATCCGTCATTGGTGCTTTGATTGTGGCAGGTAGCGATGTGAATCCCAATCTTTCTGTAATTTTAGGACTGATCTCGGTAGTCTGCGCCACGATCAATGTTGTTGGCGGATTTCTGGTTACCGATCGCATGTTGCAAATGTTCAAAAAGAAAGAGGCGTAAAGCACCATGCTAGAAAATATTTTGGATTATGTCCCGACGGGGATTCAGCTTACCTATTTGGTGGCAGCTTCCTTATTTATGATTGGTCTCAAACAGATGGGATCGCCTGCTACAGCACGTCAGGGAAATTTGCTGGGTGCGATCGCCATGTTGCTAGCGGTTGTAGCTACTTTACTTGACAAGCAAGTGTTGAGCTATAGCCTGATTTTGGTAGCGATCGCGATCGGTTCGGCGATCGGTTCTCTGATTGCTTACAAAGTTGCGATGACCGATATGCCCCAGATGGTCGGCTTGCTCAATGGGTTGGGCGGTTTGGCTTCATCTTTAGTAGCTGTAGGCGAATATTGGCGGGTAGTCAGTCATGGGTTGACATTGCCATTGGTCGATAATCTTTCAATTACCGCTAGTGTTCTCATCGGCAATATTACCTTTACGGGTAGCATGATTGCCTTTGCTAAATTGCAAGGAATCATGAAGGGCGCACCGATTCGATTTGCCTATCAGCAAACCATCAATATTCTGCTGCTAGCCACTTTTGTCGTTGGTGCAGCGATGCTGATTGCCAATCCTGCTGATCTGGTCGCATTCATTGGCATAAATATCATTTCCCTCCTAGTTGGTGTATTGTTTGTGATCCCCATCGGCGGCGGTGATATGCCCGTGGTAATCTCACTGCTGAATTCTCTGTCAGGGGTTGCTGCTAGTGCCGCTGGCTTTGTGGTGATGAATAATGTGTTGATTATTTCAGGTGCATTAGTCGGTGCTTCAGGCTTGATCCTTACCCAAATTATGTGTAAGGCTATGAACCGTACTCTTCCCAATGTGCTATTTAGTGGCTTTGGTACAACCTTAGTCACAGATGGTGACGCAGGCGACAGCAGCAACAAAACCGTGAAAACTATTGACCCTGAAGAATGCGCGATGATGTTGGGCTATGCGCGATCGGTGGTAATTGTGCCTGGCTATGGCATGGCAGTCGCTCAAGCGCAGCACGCTGTGCGTGAGTTATCGGATATGCTCGAACGCAAAGGTGTAGAAGTAAAGTTTGCCATCCATCCAGTTGCGGGGCGGATGCCAGGGCATATGAACGTGTTGCTAGCGGAGGCTAATGTGCCTTACTCGCAACTCTATGACATGGACGATATCAATACTCAATTTGAGAATACCGATGTGGTATTGATTATCGGCGCGAATGATGTGGTCAATCCTGCGGCAAGAACTAATCAAGCTAGCCCCATTTATGGGATGCCAATTTTAGATGTGGATAAAGCCAAAAATGCGATCGTGATTAAGCGAGGCATGAGTGCTGGTTTTGCAGGTGTGGAAAATGACCTGTTCTATCAACAAAAAACGATGATGTTGTTTGGTGGTGCAAAGGACATGGTTGGCAAACTTGCAAATGAGTTAAAGCAAATTTAACGAAAAAAAGAGACTCGCTTTGCGAGTCTCTTTTTTTGTTGGCTGTCATCTCAGATAGGAATAACGTAAAATAGCAACATAATTTCTACACCTGATAAATTTATGCCAGTAGAATTTGCGCCAATTTTTGAACTAGAGACTTCTGAGAAACTACAGCTTCTTGAAGATCTTTGGGATAACATTGCATCTCAACCAGCAAATATTCCTATACTTGATTGGCAGAAAGAAGAATTAACAAAAAGAAAAGCCGCTCATTTAAAAGATGTAAGTGAAGCAAGTTCTTGGGATTCAGTGAAAGCAAGAATTCGTAGTCGAAGTAATGGTTAAAAGTCTGATTATTCTGCGCTAGTTATATAGCTATAGCCAATGTAGTATAAAACCCAAAATAGAGTTGCGTCGCAACTCTATTTTGGGTTTTATGTCTTAACGCATCTACATCTATATGATCAAGAATTATGGGTTACGCGATCGCTAACCCATTCTACGTTTCGCAGTACAGAGCGCTTTAATTTACTTGGTTACATTTGAATAGCAGAAAATTTATTAGCTATGAGCTTACGAAGAATTTTTGCATTACTTCTTTTTGTCTTTGGCACAGCCTCATTAATTTTTGGGGTGTGGCTGTATACCAGCAGTCTTAATAATTCCTTTGCTGCCTTGATGTTTGCAGTTGGTGGATTGGCAATGATTGCGATCGCTGTTTTGGTTTATCGATCTACTAGCTTCCTAGAAGTAATTCGTGCTATTGCCTCTTGGATGCTGATCTTGGGAGGTTTACCAGCGATTGCCTTTACTCTATTTGTAATGGTGGTAGGGGGAGATCTCCTCAATATGATTATGTTGGTTGGGCTGCCAGGATTAACGGCTGGTACTTTGGGCTGGACATTGCTCAAACCAAAGTACCCCATTGTTATAGCGAAAAAGATTATCAGTGGAATGTGTATTACATCTGGTGCGGGGGCTGTTCTTTTTCCTATTGGGATTTTGTCTATCTTCGGCTCCACAATTGGCTTTGCTTCCATTGCGCCCATTTATGTCATATCTGGTATAGGACTTGTCGCGATCGGTATCCGACTACGCAGACCACCCAAGACAGAGGAGAATTAGCTATCTCCAATTTGGAAAGAGAGTGGTGCTGCTTTGCAGCACCACTCTCTTTTAAGCTTTATGTCTAAGCTAAAAGGGCAATAGCGATAAGAATTATGTAAAACCCCTATATCTCTTTAAAAATCTAGTATTTAATCGTTTCAGTTTCTAAAAAGTAAATTCATAATGGCAATTCCTAAACTGGGGAAAACGCAATGGATATTCATTGGTGTATTTACAGCGATCGCTACTGGCGCAGGATGGCTTTGGTTAAAAAATGCCTATCCCTACTTACTAGAAAATCCGATCTGGCAGTTTAACAAACCATCAGATGAAACGATTATGCAATCCTTGCCATCGGTGCGAAATATTGACTATCGCCCACTGCGATCGCTACTAGAAGCAAAACAATGGGAAAAAGCAGATCGAGAAACAGGACGATTATTAGCGAAAGCTAGTGATTTGGAGATATTTATGCCAATGAGTAGGGAAGATATCCTTAATTTTCCTTGCACCGATCTCACAACAATTGATCGCCTATGGCAAAAAGCTAGCTTAGGACGCTTTGGCTTTAATGCACAAAGACTAATTGTGGAAAGAGAGGAAAATTTATCCAATTCTGGACAATCCAGGGAAATTTGTAGGCAGAAATGTAAATCTACAATACCAGGAAGATGTGCGGAGACTTGCCTCGCTGATGATATCTGGAACTTTACAACTGGAATCCCAGACAGAATGGGACGAGGGGATACCAAGTTTTTGAAACAAGGGCTTCAATTACCAGAGGGCTATTATCCTTCTTGGGGTATTTATTGGAAAACGGATTTTGACAATTTCCAGCCCTATACCTATCGTGAGTTTGCAAAGCGCTCGGCTATGTGTGGATTATGATAGATATTGTGGCTCATCTGTACAGATAACGATATGACTCAAACTCCCCTTCCACCTTTAATCCAAGAACCACAAAGCCATCAATTCTCGCAACCAGAAAGTCCGCAGCCAAGCTTATGGTGGGCTGATTTTCGTCAAGAAGTGACAGCTTTAACTACGCGCCTATTTATCCAACTACGTCGCCGCCCTACAACTTTGATCGCAGGGGTGTTGCAGCCATTGATGTGGTTATTGCTGTTTGGCGCATTGTTTAGTGGGTTGCCCAAAGGTTTAGTCGGTGACGGTCAGACCTATGTGCAGTTTTTAGCGGCGGGGATCATTGTATTTACGGCTTTTAGCAGCGCACTTAATTCGGGATTGCCGATGCTATTCGATCGCGAATTTGGTTTCCTCAATCGCATCTTAGTCGCGCCCCTAGTATCCCGATTTTCGATTATTGCCGCTTCCGCGATTTTTATCATTGCCCTAAGTATGGTGCAGACTTTAGCGATCGTAGCGGTCAGTGGACTTATGGGTGCGGGGTTGCCGAGCCTAAGTGGTTTAGCGGTAATGTCTTTAATCTTGATGTTGCTAATCGTAGACTTTACGATGTTGAGTTTGGGACTTGCTTTCGCTATGCCTGGACATCAAGAGATGCTTGCCTTTATCTTCTTGGTGAATTTGCCTTTGATGTTCTCTAGTACAGCTCTTGCACCACTGGCTTTTATGCCGACTTGGTTGCAATGGATTGCGAGCCTCAATCCTCTATCTTGGGCGATCGAGCCAATTCGTTATGTGTACAGCCATAGCACATGGGCATGGGATAGCGTTGTGTTTACGGCTCCTTGGGGAAATATGACG
Organism: Pseudanabaena sp. BC1403; assembly: GCF_002914585.1. Classification (NCBI taxonomy): domain Bacteria; kingdom Bacillati; phylum Cyanobacteriota; class Cyanophyceae; order Pseudanabaenales; family Pseudanabaenaceae; genus Pseudanabaena; species Pseudanabaena sp. BC1403. The sequence goes on along the minus strand of NZ_PDDM01000013.1, from coordinate 33,711 downwards.
ATCGCTAATGCTGCGATCGCTTTATTGAGTTTCGGTATATTCGTTAGCATATTTATCCGTGGTACTTTGCGCCGAGGCGTAGCATGATTCCAGAAACAGGTGAAGTCCCTGCTTTTCCTGAGGTTCAACCCTTTGCCGATAACTGGTCATATCTGAAAGCGGAATTAGCTTGGCTCGATCGCGTATTGATGCGATCGCTGGCTAAGCAACGTCAAAACAATCAAGAAGTCGATCGCGTGGCAAAATCCGCCGCCGATCGCTCGACTAGTCATTGGTGGAAAGGTTTTATTGCGATCGACCCATCTAAAGGTGGCAGTCTTGCACCCAAAAATACACCACAGATTATCCATCCTCTTGGGCGCTATGGCGATCGCCTTGAAGTGAATCGCGCTCAAAATATCCACCTCGCAATTCCTACACTTTGCGATCGCTTAGAGTTAGGGCATTTTGAGCGCGATCTGTTAATTCTCTGTCTCGCACCTGAGATTAGTCGCCGTTATGAAAGGATTTATACTTTCCTCAATAATGATGAAACTAATTGCCGACAGCCGACCGTTGATTTAGCACTGCGGCTCTTTTGTCGCTCCGATGCCGAATGGCGTAATGCGCGTAGTACGCTTTCGGCAACATCGCCATTGATCAAGCGCAAAATTATCCAGCTTTATTTGCCCGCGAGTGGTACAGCGCGATCGCTACTTGCTAAAGCAATGCTTCTCAGTGAAAAAGCCGCTACTTATCTACTCAGCGAAGATATCTCAATTGAAACAGTTCTTCCTAAACCTAGAAAAAGAAAATAGCAACAAAAAAAACGGCGCGAAGCGCCGTTTTTTTTAGGATTTACTAGCTGTGAGATTAAGCGCGATCGCATCTTTGATGCGCTGAATCACAAATGGTTTATCCAGATAAGAAAGTAAACTTCCTGCCTTTGGCCCACGCTCCTTATTTAAGAAGGTGTAATACACTGCGGCAAAAGCATCTTTTTGCGAAATTTCTACCTGCTTTGAGGTACTAAATAGCAAGGTTTGCAACTTTTCTCCATCCCAATGATCAGCAGCTTCGAGATTAGTCACTAGTGTTTCAAAATAATTGATCTGCGCGGCAGTGAGGTTACTTGCTTTGTCAGGCATCGAGTCCAGATAGAGAACCAACTTCTCTTCTTCATCGGCATAGTCTTGCAACCATTTCTTGCCGACGCGGATGCGATCGCGTACTACTTCCCAGTCGCGATCGCTGAGGGGATTATCACTTCTGTCAGCAATCTCAGCTTCGAGGTCGAGGTGAGGGATTTGCAGCAAGGAAATTAAGGTGCTGAAATCAAAAGCTTGATAACCTGAGACTTTTTCCTCTGTATTTAATTGCGAATAGATTAAAGGAACCAAGTCTTCCAGCGTCTTTTCATCTTTGACTGTATCTGCCTGATATTTATCAATCAAGGTGTCATAGTCACGGAATAAACGAGTAATTGTCTCGTAGTTCGGCGAGAAATTGATCACGCTGCGAGGCTGAGTCCGCAGCATCAAGAAGCGCAGTAGTTCAGGTGGTAAAAGAGTTGCGATTTCCTTAGCGCTGGAACCGACACCTTTAGAAGAACTCATCTTGGTTCCATTTACCAAAATAAATTCGTAGGGTGCATGGGTAGGTGGATTCTTTTTGAGAACTTTGCGGCAAATGGAGTTAGCGACATCGCGAGAGCCACCTTTTTGGGAATGGTCTTTGCCCGCCAATTCGATCGATACACCAACAACTTCCCATTTAGCGACCCATTCTACTTTCCAAGGCAATTTGCCATTGCCATCAAAGGGCGAGATCCAGCCTGTATGACCACAGCCTTTGACGTACTCCATCGCGTTGGGCTGACAGGTGTAAAACACTTTGCCGTCTTGGTAGTCAGTGACAACCGTAGTCGCGATCTTGCCACAGTTTTCGCAAATGGTTTGGAAGGGATACCAATTGGAGGGGCGATCGGCTTTGCTAACTTCTTTGTAAGCTTCGCGCACGAGGTGAGCATTATTCAGGAACAAATCAATATATTGATTCATCTTGCCTGAACGGTAGAGATCGCGCAGGTAATAAATTTCGGGACGCACGCCTAAATGCTCGAATACTTCTAGAAATTCGCCCATGAAGTATTTGGCGTAATCGGTAGCTGTTGTCTCATCAGGTGAAGGAACATTGCAGAGAGGTTGTCCCAGATAGGGTGCAAATTTAGCTTGATCTAAATAGTGGGGTACAGTGTCGAGCGCATCGTAATCGTCAACGCCGTAGGTAAAAGTTACAGGTTTACCTGCGTGTTTGAGGGCGCGATAAATGGCATCGTGAATCACAACCCCGCGCAATGAGCCGACATGAACGCGCCCAGAGGGGGTTTTGGAATCGTTAACTATAATGCGATCGCCGCTTGCATCTGCTGCAAATTTATCCGCCCAAAACATAGTGGTAATTATCCGAAGGTCTTTCAAGAGTTAAGTTTATGCGTTAACTTGCCAATATAGACAATTTCGCGCCTTGTCTAGTCTAACAGGATTAAAATTTTTCTGACTCCGAATTTTTTTGACCTAATAATAGGTAAGTAGTCATTTCTCCTTTGCCTTTGATGGTAATTGCGCCTCTTTCCTCAAAGTTATAATTTTTTTTCAGGCGATCGTAGGTAGCTTCGCTAACTTGGATTTTGCCAGCGATGCCATGAGATTCCATTCGTGAGGCAGTATTTACTGTGTCTCCCCAAAGATCATAGGCAAATTTTTTGAGTCCGATTACACCAGCAACAACTGGACCCGTGTGAATACCAATGCGAATGCTGAGATTTTTTTCTGTTTCTTGATTGAAATCAGCGATCGCTTTTTGCATATCGAGTGCCATGTTGGCGATCGCGTCAGCATGATCAACTCGTGGATAGGGAAGTCCTGAAACGACTAAATAAGCATCCCCAATAGTTTTAATCTTTTCTAGTTGATGAATTTCGACTAAGCGATCGAAACGCGAGAAAATTTGATTGAGGAAGCCAACGACTTGATCGGGAGGTAAATGGCTGGAAAGTTGCGTAAATCCGACAATATCTGCAAATAAAACTGTGACATCAGTAAAACTATCAGCGATCGTATTCTCATCATCTTTGAGTCTTATAGCGATCGATTCAGGCAAAATATTTAGTAATAGCTTTTCGGAAGTACTGCGAGCATAGAATTCTGATTTTGCTAATTTCTCATAGAGATAGACAGAGAGATTACTAATAAAACAAGTCCAAAAAATATTAATAAGCCAAGAAATAGCAGGCATATCATCTGGAAATATTTCAATACCCAAGGCACTGTTCACTGAAAAATAATATGCTAATCCGCCTAATTGAGAAATGAGATGAAATCGCCAACGTACTGGGACTAGAGTTGCTTGTGAGAAGAATGTTACCATCCACCAAATTAAAATCATGTCTGGTTTAACTTGCTTGCCAATGGTATCAACTAGTTGAATTAAGATCGTGATCGTCCAAGAAAGGATCAAGAAAACCAGTGAAATTTGTATAGGTGGACGTATTTTTTTTAGATAATTTAGTCCATATACCAGTCCCGTCAAAATCACAAGAATGGTAATCAACCAAATTTGAGAAAATTGCGTGGATCTAAATAACAAATAGACAAGTTGCTCCCCCAGTAATGTGACAAAGTAAAAGAAGGCTATTCGCATTCCTAAACTCAGCCTCTTTTGCATAAACTGCTGTCGCCATAGTTGATATTCAGGCGTTAGCAAACCACGTTGTCTTTTTAGAAAGCTAAACATCATGTTTTGCGATCGCGCAGATAGTAAATTAACTTGGGATTTTATCGCATAAAGTAAGCCGAGAGAGCTTTTGCATCTCTTTCCATACAATGCGATCGCAAAATACGTCTATTCCTATATGCATAAAAAAATACATTCGTTTTCTTTGTAACAAAAATTAAAAAATTATCGACTAACCTAAACATGTCGCGATATATTGCGGAGATCTCAATGGCTGCAAACAGAAAAGTCGAAATTCGCTATCTCACTTCGATCAAAAATGGGATGGCAGAGTTTTATACGCCACAGACAAGCGATGAAACTATGCTTGTTCAGGTAGCGGCAGGGGCGATTGATGATTTGTTTGTCCATCATTTCCAGACCGATCAACTTTTGGTGGTGCGCGGTAGCTTTGTTTTGGTGGTGCTAAGCGATCGCCAATATCAATACATTCCCTTAAGCGAATATCGTCCTGCGGTGGTGACAATTCCGCCCAATGTACCCCATGCTGCGATTAATCTCAGCGCTCAACCTTGTGTAATGGTGAATGCTGTCTTACGTCATGGTGCGCCCTATCCCAAAGATTACCAACCCCGTCGTCATCCTTTTCCCTATGATTTAGATGCTGCACGTAATGCGATCGCTAACTTAGAACTTCCACTTACAGCTTAAATCTACTTGTCCTAGCTTACCTTAGGCAGATAGAACTCCTGAGATATAGCCATCTTCAGTTAAGCGTGACCAAAAAAATATAGGGTCAACTCATGAAAGGAAAAAGAAAACCTTTTTTAAGCATGACTCACCCCATTCTTGCATTAAGTCTTGTGTTCTTTAATATTTTGAGTCATGGTGTTTATTGCGATCGCAGTTAAACTTGACATGATACTTTCCTATTTTAATATTAAAGTTCATTGGGAGAAATTCGTGAAAAGTTCTGGATTAGTTATTACCTCTCTAGTTGTTTCGCTCTTAACTAGTACTTCCAATCTAAGTGCAAATGCTCAGTCCTCAAATAATTGGGTAGAGCAAGCTTTAGGAAGCTATCAAAGTCAAATTTTGAACGCAGATATTCTCGCTTCTGGAAAAACAGAATTCAGAAAAAATAGTAACGGCTCTTTAGTCGGTATTTATACTATGAATGAGGAAGGAGAAATAGTACAAGGTAAGTTGTCTAAATGTCGAGCGATAAAGATTCAGGTAATGCGTTGTATCTGGAATGACAAATATGGGACTGGGGAGCTTGAAGTTACATTTTCTGAAGATTTTTCTAGTTTTAATGGATATTGGGGAGTGGAAATTTCAGAGCCAGTATATCGATGGAGCGGCTCACGATAAATTCCTATTATTGAGGCGATCGCAGTGAAATTATTAGTAATTCCCCCTAACATCTGCCCTGCCATGTTTCTACGGCTCCCCGTCCAACTTTTTGCATCAGGGTAGCGTTCTCTTAAGCGCTGATTTACCACCTCAGCTTGTTCTCGGTAGGGCTGTTTAGGTTGTGATCTACGTTAGATTGTCTTCGAGAAACCCGATCTTGATAAGCCAAACTCCATCTGCATGTACATATGTAAATCGTCTACAGAAAATCCTTGAGCAGCAAAGATTGACAAGGCGATCGCATTTGACTCAACATAAGATCTACGGTAATTTATCTTTAAAAATGCCAAAATTAAACCATAGTTTTCTATAGGTTCTATTTAGGTTATACAACAATCGACTTCTCTGACCACTTTCTGGAAATGATTTCCACTCACCAAATCCCAACTATCAGCCTGTAAACCATTATGAAACTTGGCTACACGATTATCTATGTTCCAAGCGTTAAGACCTCGCTTGACTTCTTCAGTCAAGCTTTTGGTTTTCAACAGAAGTTTCTGCATGAATCAGGTGACTATGGCGAGCTGAATACGGGAGAGACAACGCTTGCATTTGCCTCTCACTCGCTCGGCGAGATGAATCTATCTAAAGGATATGTTCGAGCGAGTGACTCAATACAGCCTTTTGGTATAGAAATTGCATTTGTCACTTCTGATATCTACGAGGCACACCAAAGCGCACTTGAATATGGTGCAAGTGAAATAGCATCTCCATTACAAAAGCCTTGGGGGCAAACCGTTTCTTATGTCCGCGCACCAGATGGAATGCTAATTGAGTTATGTACACCTATACAAGCTTAAAAAGCCCTGCACTCAAGTGCGGAATAAAATCTCAAACCAGTTGAAACGTTTTACTTAACAGTTTTCTGTAGCCCACTTCAGTGAACTTGAGCTTTTTAGCCAAGAACTTGAGTTCTTGGTGTATTTACATAAGTCCTACAATAAAAAATACTCATGAGTTTTAGTCGCATTCTTACCAATATTTGCTCTGATCGGCTTTCTGAAAGTCGAGACTTTTATGTGGCTTTACTCGGCTTTGAAATCAGTTACGATAGCGATTGGTACGTACAACTTCGTAATCCGTCTAATTATGAACAAGAGTTTGGAATCATTCTTCGCAGTCATAACCTAGTTCCACAAGAGTTTCAAACTGCTCCTACTGGTATGTATGTAACTTTTGTAGTTCCAGATGTTGACGAGGTCTATGAAAAAGCTTTAGATATGGGGATTCACATAGTCCAAGAACCACGCAACGAGTTTTATGGTCAGCGACGATTTTTAACTACTGATCCAAATGGTTGCTTGATTGATATTTGCTCACCATTTAGTTGAAAGTAAAGCAAAATTGAGCACAAAGTCCTGTACATCTTAAATACTCCCTTCCCAGCGAAGGATTAGACGTTGCGGCGCGAAGCGCCGCAACGCTAATTCTTGGTTTTTGATGTCTATTTCTTTGGTGGGAAGGGAGTAGATTGGCTACAGCTTATCAATCATTGCAAATATTTCATGCTCATTTCATAACTGCTTGAGAAAATATAGGTAGTAGGGCTTGACTCTCCAGTTGGCTAGAGAGTGTATAAGTAATTTGAGTTGATTTATATCTAAATCACTTGAGTTTTTAGGAGGCTAAAAGCTAGATATGGCGGCTAAATTATCTCAGGATCAAGATCAAGTATTACTACAAATTGGGCAAGTTGCTGTTCAAAGTCAAGTACCGATTAAAACAATTCGCTATTATGAAGAACTTGGCTTACTGAAGTCTTCAGAACGTACTGAAGGAGGATTCCGTTTATTCTCTCCAAATACGATCGCGCGAATTTCTTTTGTCAAAAGGTTACAGAAACTGGGTTTAAGCTTACAAGAGATTGCAGAAATCTTGGGAGTTTACGATCGCGGTTTAGCTCCTTGTGATGAAATCAAGCAGCAACTAGAGCAACAGATTCTAGAGATTGATCGGCGAATTTCCGAATTGATTACTTTGCGTGGTGAGATTAACGAATTGCTCGAAGATTGGACTCCTCCAGCAAAGGCAACCACAGGAGAGATTTGTCCAATTTTGCAGAAGAAGTGATGATTCTCGCAGAGGGTGAATCATCATCATTCAAAAACATTACTTCTTTAGGAAAGAAAAACAATGGAAAAGATCACCATGAAGCTCCGAGGAATGCACTGTGCCTCTTGTGCCAGTAGCATCGAATCAATGACCCGATCGCTAGACGGTGTGACTAGTAGTAATGTCAACTTTGCGATCGAGCAAATAGCGATTGATTACAACCCTCAAAAAACTAGTCCAGATGCAATTAAAAAGGCGATCGCAAACCTTGGTTATGAAGCATTTTTACCAGATCTATCAGCAGATGCGCAGGATATAGATCAGAAAGCAAGGTTAACCGAATCACAAAACTTAACTAATAAAGTTAGATTAGGTGGCGTAATTGGCATGATTTTAGTAATCGGTTCGCTACCCATGATGACAGGATTAAATATTCCCTTTATCCCTGATTGGTTACATAATTCTTGGCTTCAGCTTTGTTTGGCTTTACCAGTACAGATTTGGTGTGGCAGTTCATTTTATATCGGCGCATGGAAAGCTTTTAAAAATCACACAGCGACGATGGATACATTGATTGCCTTAGGAACAATAGCGGCTTTCTCCTATTCCATTACGGTCACCTTAAATCCTAACTTCTTTATTTCTCAGGGTTTACAACCTGAAGTGTATTACGAAGTTTCGGTGGTGGTAATTACGCTGATTCTACTGGGTAAATTGTTTGAGAATCGGGCTAAGGGAGAAACATCCGATGCAATTCGCAAATTAATGGGTTTGCAACCAAAAACGGCGCGAGTTCTCCGTGATGGGCAAGAATATGATATTCCCATTGAAGATGTGCTGATTGGTGATGTCGTGCTTGTACGTCCTGGGGAGAAAATCCCTGTTGATGGCGAGGCGATCGCAGGTAACTCGACCGTAGACGAATCAATGGTGACAGGCGAAAGTATTCCCATCGAGAAGAAAATCGGCGATCGCGTGATTGGGGCGACCATGAATAGAACTGGGAGCTTACAGGTTAAAGCTAGTCATGTGGGCAAAGATACAGTGCTAGCGCAAATTGTCCAACTTGTGCAGCAAGCCCAAGGCTCGAAAGCGCCGATTCAGAGATTGGCGGATCAAGTGACAGGTTGGTTTGTGCCTGTGGTTATTTCCATTGCGATCGCTACATTTCTGATCTGGTTCAACGTCATGGGCAACTTGACTTTGGCGACTATTTCCGCTGTTGGTGTGCTGATTATTGCCTGTCCCTGTGCTTTGGGCTTAGCGGCTCCCACTTCGATTATGGTGGGAACGGGTAAAGGTGCAGAAAATGGCATCTTGATTAAAGATGCAGGTAGTTTGGAACTAGCCCATAAAATCCAAACCATTGTCTTGGATAAAACAGGAACGGTTACGGAAGGTAAACCCACTGTCACAGATTTCTTTACCCTCAATCCCGATGATCGAGAATTATTACAACTTGTCGCAGCGATCGAGCGTAATTCAGAACATCCTTTAGCGGAGGCAGTTGTGGAATATGCCAAACAGAAAGATCTGGATATACCTAACGTTATTGAGTTCGAGGCAATTTCTGGTAGCGGAGTCCAAGGCAAAGTTGATAATGCGCTGCTCCAAGTCGGCACAAGACACTGGATGAATGAGCTAAACATTGACACGAGTTCTCTCCATCAATATCAAGATGCTTGGGAAAACGGTGGTAAAACGGTGGTACTAATCGCGGTTAATCATATTGCACGAGGTTCAATTGGTATTGCTGATAAAGTTAAGACTTCTTCCCATGCGGCGGTTAATGCTTTGCAACGGATGAAAATCGAAGTTGTGATGTTAACAGGCGACAATCTCCCCACGGCTGAGGCGATCGCACGCGAAGTTGGGATCAAGCGAGTCTTTGCTCAAGTACGTCCCGACCAAAAGGTGGCAAAAATCAGGGAGTTACAAGCCGAAGGAAAAATTGTAGCGATGGTGGGCGATGGAATCAATGATGCTCCTGCGTTAGCACAGGCAAATGTCGGTATCGCGATTGGTACTGGAACTGATGTCGCGATCGCCGCCAGTGATATCACGCTTATATCAGGTGATTTGCAAGGGATTGTCACCGCAATTCAACTCAGTCGCGCCACGATTCGCAATATTCAACAAAATCTTTTCTTTGCTTTTATCTATAACGTTTTAGGCATTCCCATCGCCGCAGGGATTCTCTTCCCATTCTTTGGCTGGCTACTTAGTCCGATCATTGCAGGTGGAGCGATGGCATTTAGTTCCGTCTCTGTGGTTACTAATGCTTTGCGTCTACGCGGATTTCGCCCCAATTCTACTAATTAGAGAATACAACTATGCTAAAAACAAAATTTATCAATCTAATTGTTAGCTTCAGTCTTGTAGGTGCGATCGCCTCAAGTGTATCGGCGGCGGAAATGACAGAAGAACATTCTAAGCGATCGCCCCAATTTCAAAGTGTCGAACAACCTCTAGCAATTAAAATCGGTTTAACCGCAGGTGGGCTAGCTCTAATTAGCGCCCAACTTTGGTGGTTTCTCTTCAGTAAACCAAAGTCTCAACAAGCAAAAACTAGTGATGGTATACAGGAAGTTAGTATTACTGTAGATGGCGGTTACATTCCTGCAATAGTGACAGTGAAACGTGGACTACCTGTTCGCTTAAAGTTCATGCGTCGCGATCCTAGTAGCTGTTTGGAAAAGGTTTTATTCCCTGACTTCCACATCGCTCAAGATTTGGCTCTAAATGTAACCACACCTGTTGAGTTTACGCCTCAAACTGTTGGAAACTATCAATTCTCATGCGGAATGAATATGTTTCATGGAGCAATTAAGGTGGAAGAGTAATACCAATCGTCAAACTGGCAAAGCCAGTTTGACGATTGGTATTACTCCTCACTGGGCTTAGCAACTTCAAACTTAGTACGTGGCAAAGCCGCCACGATCGCATCGAGAACTTTACTCACAGGAATAATCTCTATTCCATAGTCCTGCATCACCTGCATACTAGGAATAATGGCGCGTTTAAATCCTAACTTCGCCGCTTCCTTTAGTCGTAAATCTAGCTGAGATACTGGACGCACCTGTCCACCAAGTCCTACTTCACCAATCATCACTGTGCGCGGATCGACTGTGCGATCGCGAAAACTTGCCGCTACTGCGATCGCTACGCCAAGATCCACCGCAGGTTCCGCCACGTTCAATCCACCTGCCGCCGCGACATAAGCATCAAGTTTTGACAAAGGAATCCCAATTCGCTTTTCGAGAACTGCCAAAATTTGTAGAAATCGATTAGTCTCAATCCCTGTTGTCGTGCGGCGTGGAGAAGAATAACTGGTGGGACTAACGAGGGCTTGTAACTCCACGACAATCGGACGTGTTCCCTCACAGGCGACAATTGTGGCGGTTCCTGGAACAGATTCATCGCGATTACCGAGAAATAGTTCAGAAGGATTAGAAACCTCACGCAAACCGCGATCGATCATTTCAAATACACCGATTTCTTGCGTTGCGCCAAAGCGATTTTTGACCGATCGCAATAGTCGATGCGTAGCAAAGCGATCGCCTTCAAAATAAAGAACCGTATCGACCATATGTTCTAAAACTTTGGGCCCTGCGATCGAGCCTTCCTTGGTCACATGACCAACGATAAATAGCGATATATTCTCGCGCTTAGCTACACGCATCAGTGCTGCCGTACATTCCCGCACTTGCGAAACGGAACCTGGGGCAGCATTTAAGTTTGAGAAGTAGAGAGCTTGAATACTATCTATTACAGCAACCTTGGGGCGTAGCGATTGTAATTCTCTCAGGACTGTTTCTAAATCAGTTTCCGCTAATAAATAGAGATCATCAGAATTTTCTTCTAAGATGCCTAACCGTTGCGATCGCAGTTTCACCTGTTGTGCTGACTCCTCGGCACAGACATAGAGCGTAGGATAGCGACTCATCAATTTTTGCGCCATGCCCAATAACAGTGTACTTTTGCCAATCCCTGGTTCACCACCAATCAGCACAAGGGAACCAGCGACAATGCCTCCACCTAAGACGCGATCGAGTTCTTCATAACCAGAAGGCGATCGCGCTTGGTCGTTGTCGGTAATTTGCGAGAGGGTTAGGGATTCTCTAGGTTTGGCTTTGCCCGTAGATTTTGCTGTACCGAGATGCGAGAATGTAGCGATCGCATTGGTATTTGTGGATATGACAGGTATTAATTCTTCTTGCAAAGTTCCCCAGCTAGAGCAAGCGGGACATTTCCCATACATCTGCGGGAAGTCTTCACCGCAGTTATTACAAACATATCGACTTTTTGCTTTTGCCATTATTTAAAATCTTCATTGGATACAAATCAGTCTTGGAAGAATCATGAAAAGAATTGATCAATAACTCGTATAAACACCGCAAAGTCTGGGAACTTGGCTTTGTGTTCCAAGTACATATTGGCATAGTCTAGAGCCTCAACAGTACGTTGAATCTGACTACCTGTTTTTTTGTATGCCAAGCCTTCCAATGAGTACGCATTGTGAAGATCAAGTGCTGGATGGGTCCTTAGCTGCATATCGTCAACACTAGGATCAAAGCCATGCATTGCTGCAATGCGAGAAGCTGCAAGTTTTGGATGTATTCGAGGAAAGTGTGTATGCTCCGCGAGAAACCATGCTTCAATCTCCATTACTCCTAACACGAAATCAACCGAGACAGGTTTTGTTTTTAATTGATAGCAGAGTCCAGTTCTTAATTTAGGTAAATCTGATAGTAACAATGGATAGACATCTCGAACACCAATAATCACACTAAAGCCTTCATTCATGAGACCTTCATAGCTATCTCGAATGTCGGAACTAACACGGTTATCAGTACCTGAATTAACTATTCGGATATAGAAATTCTTGTCAGCCGCATTACCACTATCAGCGACAACTGTATACCCACGAGTACTTCGAGCACCACCAGAAGCTTTGATCAATACAATTTGTAGATTCTTCTCATTTGCAATCTCTCGTATTAGTTTGTGTATGAAACACAACTCTGTTTCACCTTCGACAAAAATAGCCATTTTTTTCATGAATGGATTCCAGCTATTTGCTCTATATCATTTGGATTCTCAGCAAAAAATACTTCATTTTCGTTAATGAAGTCCATAGCCAGAAAATCAAAGTTATTCAGACCTGTAAATTTAAAGTTGTCAAATGCGGCTTTTGAGTTCTTGTAATTATGTACCGTGATATTCCCGCCTTCTCGACTCAATAGAGACCATTCTTCTAGGGGCACATTATTCATGACAAATCGATCATTAGTGCTCATGACCAGTTGGATTTTTGAATCCATCGCACATTGCCGAATGATGTGGATTAATCGGCAAGATCGGTCAAAGTCTAATCCCTCTCCGATGTCGTCAATAAGTATAAAGCTGGGATGGTCTCCATGAATTGCATATTGGAGATGAATGATTACTGATAGCGCACGAAACATACCCTGCGACATTTCCATTTGCTCTGTCGATCCCGATAACAATCGCTCCTTAACAATTAAAGCGATAGGCGTAACTGGAATGATTGAATTCGACTGGATTTGTATGTTTTGAGGAGTAGTCGCATTAATATCTTCGATGTCGTAGCCAATATCGTTCATCGCCTTAATGACTGATTTTTTGAAGACATCTGGATATTGCTTTGTACCCTTACGAAATAGTCCGATTACCTCATTAGGATTTGTCGGGTCAGGTTGTGCTGCACCATCGACAAGAAAACTGATCGTATTTCTGCCCATGGTGTCTCCAAAGAAGTAATGGCGCACGCCTGAACCCCAATCACTCAAAGGGCTAAGAAAAGCATGTTGTATTGCATCTCTTCTAGCAACAACTGCTGCATCAGTCTCTGGTGTCTGAAACTCTATGTTTTTATCTTCTCTCTCATGAAAAATGTATCCCTTCCCACCTTCACCACGTTCTAATAGAATTTTTTCACCATCTGCAAAAGACTCAAAAACAACCTTATGGTCTGAAATTTGGAGAATGTACTTAAGAATATGATCATCGTGTTCAAATGTGACATCGAAACTACCATAGGTTAGCTCACTTGGTTTCTGCCTACCTGAAAGAAGCTTTCCAAGACCACTAAGCACATTTAGAGTGCGAGTCTTACCCGCAGCATTCTTGCCAACTACTAAGTTGATATGCTCTAGGGTAAAGTTGGATATTGACCACTCCTTCAGCTCACCTAAAGACTCTGAAAAAGAGACTGATTTTAATCTCATCTAAATGACTACCATAAGTTTGAGCTTTTATTTTTGATTAGTATACGAGAGAAATATAACTGCTAGCAAGTTTCTCCAATTAGATTAAGGATCTTTCACTTGCTGTATTAAAGCTAATCCAGTCTGATCGCCGATCTTGTAGAGTGCATTAATGAACTGTAACGCACATTTTTGATGTTTATTTATTAATGCGTGACGCTGCGCTAACACCTGCTACTACTGTTGGGCGATCGCATAAGCAAAATTATTTTTGCGCGATCGCAAACAAAGCATCTAAAGCGATCACCACATCAGGAAAAGCTTGCATAGTAGCAGTAGCATCGCTATTCAAAATCAATTCTTCACGATAGCTTCCATCCTCTGGTTGACGGAATATGTAAACTTGTCGTTTTTGTAAATCGAGAATCCAATATTCTAAAACTTGGTTTTTGCCATAAATACGCGCCTTTTGCTTGCGATCTTTTGAGATAGTCCAATCAGCAACTTCTATCAACAGATAAATATCAGGGGCTTCAGGATGTCTAAATGAATACTCATTAGCATCAAACCTGATAACAGCAATATCTGGTTCTGGCTCAGAATCATTCCCTAATGTCACGGGTAACTGTATGCGAATTTCGGCGCGATCTCCTAGCAATTTAAATAGTAATCTACTACTACGTTGCACACTTGCCGCATGAAATGGTCGTTGTGGACTCATACAAACAATTTTTCCTTCCAACAGTTCTACGCGATCGTCCTCATCCAAAACTCCCACCTCAATCATTTGATGATAGTCCGCGATCGACCAAAGATGAATTTGAGGCTCTTGTTCCTGTTCTGTTTCAATTACAGTCGCTTGCATGATATTTCTGCTCACAGCCTAGTTATGTTGATTTTAGCAAAAATAATAAAGCCGTGTGACTTTAGTGTGAGTTTTGTTTAGGCAATAAAGTCTAAAAGAGTGATGGCGATGTTTTTCACTTTAGACTTTGGTATTAAATAGAAGTCTCTTTAATACGCTATCGGCTGATAGCGTATTAAAGAGAAGACTAGATGACTACAAAATTTACCAACTTCCCTACAACTGCAATCACCTTCTTGATCTCCTTACCTTCAAGATACTTCTGCGCCGCTTCCGAGCTGCGGGCATATTCCTCTAAGGCTTGCTTGTCATTGCTAGCGCTAGATGGTACTTGGAGGCTGCCGCGAACTTTACCGTTGATTTGAATTACGAGCGTAATCTCATCAACAGTAAGTGCTTCTGGAGCATGAGTGCGCCAAGTTTGCAAATGAATCGATTCTTCGTGACCGATGAGCGCCCAAAGTTCCTCAGCAATGTGTGGCGCAAAGGGAGCAAGCAAAGTTAAGAGAGTTTCCACACCTTCCAAGAAAGTTGCGGAACTCTTATCTTCTGCATCTTGCAAAGCATTGCTGAGCTTCATCATTTCGGAAATTGCGGTATTGAGCTGATAACCACCATCGAAATCTTCGGATACTTCCTTAATTGCGATGTGAATGGCGCGGCGCAAGTTCTTATCAATCTTTTTGGAGATGCCATGCTGTTTAGTTTCTGCAAAGCTAGAGACTAAGCGCCAGACTCGATTTAAGAAGCGTTGTTGCCCTTCTACGTCCGCGTCTTCCCATTCCAAATCCTTTTCAGGTGGAGCTTTGAAGAGTGTGAACATTCGCAAAGTATCGACTCCATACTTTGCGATCGCTACTTCAGGAGATACCCCATTACCCTTAGATTTGGACATCGTGGCATATAGCGCTTGTAAAGGTTCGCCTGTTTTCGGATCTTTGGGATCTGTAGGATCGACTAAAGCCGAGGGAACCCATTTGTCTTTGCCGCTTTTGTTGGGGTTCATGTAGGTTAACCCTTGTACCATGCCCTGAGTGAGTAAACGCATAAAGGGTTCATCGAAATTGAGTAAGCCCCGATCGCGCAAAACCTTAGTCACAAATCGCGAATAGAGCAAGTGCAAAATCGCATGTTCTACGCCGCCAACATATTGATCGACGGGCATCCAGTTATTGATGGCATTGCGATCGCCTATTTCCTGATCGTTCTTAGCATCGGCAAAGCGCAAGAAATACCAAGATGAATCGATAAAGGTATCCATCGTGTCGGTTTCACGCTTGGCGGCTGTGCCGCATTTGGGACAAGGGACATTTACCCAAGAGTCTAGTTGGGCTAGGGGTGATGCGCCGCGACCTGTGAGTTCGACATCCTCTGGCAATGCGATCGGTAAATCTGCATGAGGAACGGGAACGATGCCGCAGCTAGGGCAATGAATGACAGGAATTGGACAGCCCCAATATCTTTGGCGGGAAATCAACCAATCACGAAGGCGATAGGTGATTTTGGCAGTTCCCCATTGCTTTGATTCCGCAAGTTTGATGATTTTGGTTTTCGCTGTTACGGAATCTAATCCGTCAAATTCACCTGAATTGACCATAGTTCCAGATTCAGTATAGGCAGCCTTTAGTTCTTCACCATTGGAGTTAGGCGCATTAATTACTGTTTGGATTGGAAGGTTATATTGTTTTGCGAAGGCAAAATCGCGGACATCATGGGCAGGAACTCCCATGACTGCGCCTGTTCCATATTCAAATAGAACATAGTCCGCAATCCAGATGGGAACTTCTTTTCCTGTAAACGGATTAACTACACTTGCGCCGATCGCTACGCCACGTTTAGGACGATCATCAGATGTGCGATCGATTTCGCTGAGATTTTTGACTTCTTGAATAAATGCGTCAACGGCTTCTTTTTGGGCAGTGCTAGTCAATGTCTCGACTAAAGGATGCTCTGGAGCAAGCACGACATAACTCACGCCGTAGACTGTATCGGGGCGAGTAGTGAATACTGTGATTTTTTCGTCACTGTCAACAATTGGGAAACTTAGCTCTGCGCCTGTGGATTTGCCGATCCAGTTGGCTTGCATGATCTTGACATTGGATGGCCAGTCGGTGAGCTTATCCAAATCTTGCAAAAGTTGTTCGGCATAGTCGGTGATTTTCAAGAACCATTGACGCAATTTGCGCTTCTCAACGATCGCACCCGATCGCCAAGATCTACCCTCATTATCAACCTGCTCATTGGCAATTACAGTCTGATCGATTGGGTCCCAGTTAACCTTTGCTTCTTTTTGATAAGCCAAACCTGCTTCTAAAAATTGCAAAAAGATCCATTGAGTCCATTTGTAATAGTCGGGCGAACAGGTCGCTAACTCGCGATCCCAGTCGTAGGACAAGCCCACTTGTTGAAGCTGCGATCGCATATTGGCGATATTTGCGTAAGTCCATTTGGCAGGATGGGTATTGCGATCGATCGCTGCATTTTCCGCAGGCAATCCGAAAGCATCCCAGCCCATTGGGTGTAAAACTTGATAGCCCTGCATCCGCTTATATCGAGCGATGACATCGGTGATCGTGTAGTTGCGGACATGCCCCATATGCAGATCCCCTGATGGATAGGGAAACATTGACAGCGCGTAGAATTTCTTTTTTTGACTACTACCTGTCGCGCCAACTGCATCATTATTTACTTTGTCAAGCTGCATCTGTGCCCAAACTTTTTGCCACTTGGGTTCGATCTGCTGGGGGTTATATCTGGTTTCCATCACGTATCAGTCTGTATGCGAATATGAAGGTGAGCAACACACCGCGCCGCTCACCTTTGTTCTTAATAATACTAAACATTCAGCCCGATCAAAATGAAAGTGCCAGATTACCCAGAAAATGAAGAAATTCGTATAAGTGCATTGCGATCGCTAAATATTCTCGATACGCAACCAGAGGAACGCTTTGATCGATTGACTCGACTTGCTAAGCGGTTATTTGGTGTATCGATCGCAATGGTTAACATGGTTGATATGAACCGACTCTGGTGCAAGTCTTCTCAAGGTATAGGCGTAGAAACATCTGAATATTCCAGAGCGACATCATTTTGCGGTCATGCAATTTTGGGGGATGATATTTTTGTTATTCCTGATGCCTTAATGGATCAGAGGTTTTTGGATAATCCATTTGTGCTGGGTGATCCTAAAGTGCGCTTTTATGCTGGAATTCCCCTCGTTATTACTAATGGTTGCAAGGTTGGTACTCTCTGTTTAGTAGATCGAGATCCACGTACATTTAGCGAGGAAGATCAAGGGCTGTTACGTGATCTTGGGCAGATGGCTGAGCAGGAGATGGCGGCTGTGCGGATGGCAACCATTGACGAATTGACACAAATTTCTAATCGCAGGGGATTTATCGCCCTATCTACTCATGCGCTAAATTTGTGCAAACGATTAGAAAAGCCAGCTTCACTATTTTTCTTTGACCTAGATTTATTTAAAGAAATTAATGATCGCTATGGTCATGCTGAAGGCGATCGCGCCTTAATTGGTTTCAGTCAAATCTTAAAAGAAGCTTTTCGTGAGTCTGATGTGATTGGTCGGCTGGGTGGCGATGAGTTTGTCGTTTTATTGACCAATGCCGATCATCAACAAAGCAAATTAATTTTGAGCCGTCTTGAGCAAATCAGAACAGACTTTAATAAAACCGCTGCTCGTGGCTACGATATTCTCTGTAGTGTTGGTATTGTTGCGTTTGATCCTAATCGTCATCAATCAATCGAAGATCTTCTAGAAGATGGCGATCGCTTGATGTATGCCCAAAAGCAAACCAAGCGTCCAAAGTCCTTACAATAAACTCAATAATAATTACAAATAAAATTACAAATAACCATGTCCCCTGATTATATAAAAGCTCAATTAATTTTGCTGATTTCAATTGTTGCAGCGATCGCCTTTGTTGGTTGCATTTATGAATTGTCATACGGTGCGCCAGATTTCGGCTTTGCTACCACTTGGGCAATTTTGCTAATCAGCTTACCTGTAGGTGTCTATAGCTTTGTCAAGGCAGTCAGTCTCGCGCGAAAATCTATGCAATAAAATTTATGTAATCACCAAAAAGGTGCGCCAAGCGCACCTTTCGTCGAATAAAAATCCACCGTGATCTTAGGTGAACTACGATGACAGCCCAATTAATTACACCAAACTCCACATCTAATGTGTATAAGTTCACAGTGCAGCAATATGAGCTGATGCACGAAGTGGGTGTATTTGCTGAAGGCGATCGCCTTGAACTAATTAATGGAGAAATCAGAGTAATGTCGCCCATTGGTAGAAAACATGGAGCTTGTGTGGCGAAAACAACTAGAGCTTTTCAAATCAAATTAGGCAATCGGACGATTATCTGGGCGCAGAATCCAATTCGCTTGAGCGATCATTCTGAACCACAGCCAGATTTGGCGATCTTGAAATTACGTGATGATTTTTATGCAGAGGCTTTGCCTACGCCTGACGATATTTTGTTGCTTATCGAAGTTGCGGATAGCACGATCGCTTATGATCGTGATGTCAAAAGTCCTCTTTACGCTGCGAACGGGGTTCCAGAGATGTGGCTATTTGATGTGAATAAAAAATTAGTAGAAGGATATTCACAACCATCAGCATCAGGTTATAAGAGAATGCAGCGCTATGAAAAGGGAGATACTCTGTCGCCGCTTGCTTTTCCTGAGATGATTTTTAACTGGTCAGAATTATTTTAGTTGCTGTGAAAACCAGATAGCGGCTTCAGTATTAGTTTTTGTGGATAACATTTGCATCGTTTGTTCCAGTAAGGCGATCGCTAAATTTGGTAATATCTGAGAAGTTTCACATTGTTGATAAGCACCTGATTCATCTAATTGAAAAGCAAAAATGCGATCAGCACGGACATCAATTACCCAATATTCCGTAATTCCTAAATCTGCGTAGATTTGCTTCTTTTGATCTAAATCGATTGCCAAAGTCGTATCTGAAATTTCACCCACTAAATCTGGTGATCGCCATTGATCGAGATTAATAAACCGAGATTGTCCGTCTTGCCAAGTGGGAATATCATCCCCAACATACACAACAATGTCAGGTGCTGCCGCCCTAGCCCCTCTTTTTTCCATCTGACAGCCACCAAAAGTACTCAACTTCAAATCAGGGAATTTGATAGCGCAGATATACAAAATAAATGCAAATAAATCGCCAAATTTAGCGTGATTAATTCCTTCTGCACCCATTTCTACCCACAAACGATAATTATCAAAAAACAACTTACAGCGATCGCTCTGTTCGTCATCTCGCAGTGCCTCATAATCTTCCCAAGTTGCCAGATGCCATTGCTGAGGAAGCTTTAGCTTTGTCGCTAAAATCATCTATTCAACTCCTAATAGCCCAAGTACTTACGCCTAATATTCAGTTTAACACCCAGCTAAAAATTCGATTTGTATTTACAGTGTGTTTTTGATTTCCTAGGATAATCGTATAGACAGACCCAATATGTCATTGTTAAGAGGAAGATAGATGCAATGACTATACAGATGAGTGTTTCACAATAAGGTAAAAGATGTTTTGAAGATTTTACTAGTTGAAGACGATCTACATTCTACGGAGCTACTTTCGCAGCTACTAGCAGAGTCGCATTACACAATTGATTCTGCTCTCAATGCTAAGACTGCGTGGCAATACATCGAAACCTATACCTACGATTTGATCATTCTCGATGTTATGTTGCCTGATAGTGATGGTATTGGACTATGTACCAAGCTTCGTGCTGCTGGTTACAATACCCCCGTGCTATTGCTAACCGCAAAGGATAGTACCAACGATCGCGTGATGGGTTTAGAGGCAGGTGCGGATGACTATGTGGTGAAGCCCTATAACTTTCAGGAATTATTGGCAAGGATTCGGGCGTTATTAAGGCGCTATAGCGATCGCGATAATCTCATTCAGGAATTAACGTGGGAGCGGCTTCATCTGGATATTAGAACAAATACATTTAGTTATAACCTGAAACCTTTCCGCTTAACCCAAAAGGAATATCGGCTATTAGAGTTGTTTCTCAGACATCCCCAACGAGTATTTAGCCGTAGTGCTTTGATCGATCAGGTGTGGTCGGCGGGAGAGTTTCCCAGTGAGGAGGCGGTGACAACACATATTAAGGGATTACGTCAAAAGCTGAAGGCGGCGGGACTGCCTATAGATCCGATTGAGACATTATATGGATTGGGATATCGCCTCAAACCTGAGCCTTTTCAAGCTGCGGAGATACCTGATGTTCAGCCTGTAGTCACAAATCCTTTGTCTGAAGAAAGCCCATCGCAGATAGATAAGGTGCGAGTGCTGGAGGTAATTGCGATTGTGACTAAGAAGTTAATCGCAATTTTGCCAGAGTCGATCGCGCTTTTACGTCGAGTAGCGATCGCTTTAGATGAGGGCAACTTGGACGAAGATTTACGCTATGACGGATATATGGAGGCGCATCGGCTCATTGGATCGATGGGTTCTTTAGGTTTTCCAGAAGGATCGGCGATCGCATTTCAGATCGAGCAGAAACTCAAAAGTGATTTTGCTTTAGTGCAGACTGATCCGCCGATGTTGCAGCAATTAATTACTGATTTAGAAGCAAGTACTTGTGACCCACTTAAGACTGTAAGTCCTAGCATTTCTACATCTCAGCCCCAATCTCATCACCCACAACAACAGCAAGGCGATCTCTCCAAAGTAATGATTGTCGATGACGATCCGCATATTCTGACGATTTTGCGGGCTTTACTGGAAAATTGGAATCTTGAGGTGATCACTTTGCAAGATCCGCAGAAGTTTTGGCAGGTTTTGGAATCCACTTCTCCTGACCTGCTGATTTTGGATTTGATCATGCCAGACTGTAACGGTATGGATTTGTGTCAATCCATGCGAACATCTTCGCTATGGAAAGATTTACCAATTGTGTTTTTGTCGGCTCATCACGATCGCGAGACAATTCGTCAATTGTTTGTTGCTGGAGCAGATGATTATCTCAGCAAGCCAATTGTGGAGGAAGATTTGTATACACGCATTCTCAGCCGTTTAGAGCGTAGTCGTCTGAGGCAGGCGGCAGATGGGAATGGGCATACACACCATTATGGTTAAGAAACCATTTACTGCGCTTTGCGCTTAAACCCAAACCAAGAAAAAATTTAAAAGCGTTGCGAAGCAACGCTTTTAAATTTTTTCTTGTGGTTCGTTTGATCGGTAATTGCTGTAAGAATTGAGCTAGACCCTTAAAAAGGGGGAGAATTTAATTCCTCCACCTTTTTAAGGGGGATTGAGGGGGATCTCTTGGAGCTTTTGACCGCAGAAAGTAATTCTTAAATGGTTTCTAAATATCCCCACATCGACTTGATTCCTTCAGATTGTCTTCATTTTTATAGGCTATGCTAAATATACTTATTGTCTCAAGTTGTGCAAATAAAGTATTTTCTCAATATTGCCCGAAATCATGCCAGATTCATCTTCCAATCCGATCTCTAGCTCGATTTCTCAATTCACTCGCAAAATGAGGCGATCGCAACAGCAGGAAATTTTAATTGCTAAAATTGCGCTTCATATTCGGCAATATCTCAGTATAGAAGATATTGCTAACTCGATTGTCCAAGAAGTACGTGCATTCTTAAATGCTGATCGTTCCATTGTTTATCAGTTCAATCCTGACATGACTGGAACTGTTGTCGCAGAGTCAGTTCTCTCACCATGGAAACCCTGTCTAAATCAACACATTGACGAGTGCTGTTTTCAAGGCAATCTCGGTGGAATGTATCGAGAAGGGCGAGTTTTCTCGACTTCAGATGTTTATAAGGCTAACTTGCATGAATGCCATCTGAACCTAATGGAACAGTTTCAGGTAAGGGCAAATTTAGTCTTACCAATCCTCATAACTGATAACCAAACTCAAACTTTATGGGGGTTGCTAATCGCCCATCAATGTGAGTCTCCACGGATTTGGGAAGAGTCAGATATTCGCTTACTTCAGCAGTTATCGGTGCAGTTAGCGATCGCGATTCAACAAGCTGAACTCTATCGCAATCTTCAGATTGCAAATCTCTCTTTAGAGAAAGAAATTGGGGAACGCAAAAATGTCGAACTTGCACTTCAGCTAGCTAACGCAAACTTAGAAAATCGTGTGGTTGAGCGCACTGCCGAGCTATATCAACGCCAACAGGAATTTATCGCCCTTGCCGAGAATTCGCCGAACGTGACGCTTCGCCTCGATCACCAAATGCGTTATCTCTATGCTAATCCAGCCGTAGAAAGAGCTACAGGTATCCCCGCTAAAGAGTTTCTGGGTAAAACCCTGCGCGAAATGGGATTCCCTGAAAAGAATGTAGCCATGCTTGAATCTGCTGCTCACAGATTGCTCGAAACTGGTCAAGACCAGCGATATGAAATCGAATATCCATTTCCAGAAGATCAGAGCATGGGATATTATCGCGCTCATCTCATTCCTGAATATGCTTCAGATGGCGAAATTGCCACGATACTATCGATCTTCTATGACATTACGCAGAACAAACTGAATGAAATCGCTCTCCAAGAATCAAACCGTCGTTGGCAATATTTACTAGATAATGTCAGTTTAATCGTAGTGGGTTTGAACTGTGGGGGAGAGGTGGAATATATCAATCCATTTTTGTTAGCGCTTACAGGCTATGACATGGAGGAAGTAATCGGCAAAGACTGGTTCTCTCAATTTATACCCCAGATCGATCAATCGGAGATCAGAGAGGGTTTTTCTAGCCTACTGATTAATGACTTTCCGAAATATTATCAAAATGCCATAGTCACAAAGGCTGGCGAAGAAAGAATGATCTCTTGGAACAATACTATTCTGCGTAATCAAGAAAACGAAATTATTGGAACCCTGAGTATTGGCGAAGATATTACTGAGAAATTAAAAGTTGATCGGATCAAAAGTGAATTTATTTCCATTGTTAGCCATGAACTCAGAACTCCATTAGCTTCGATTCGGGGCGCATTAGGCTTGATCTCTTCAGGTGTATTGGCTAATCGACCTGAGACTGCCCAAAACATGCTCAATATTGCCTCCTCAGATACCGAAAGATTAGTGCGGCTGGTTAATGACATTCTGGACTTAGAGCGTTTAGAATCTAGCAAAGTCACACTTGATCGCAATTGGTATGATGTGCTTGAGCTATGTCAACAGGCGATCGAAACGATGCAGGCGATCGCAGCCGAAAGCCAGATCGAAATATTATGCAATGTCCAGCCACAGCAAGTTTTTGCCGATCGCGATCGCCTCGTCCAAACCTTAGTTAATTTGCTCAGTAATGCCGTTAAGTTTTCGCCACCTCAAAGTCAGGTGCAACTTGAAGCCGAACAAATTGCTAATGAGATTGTCTTTCGAGTATGCGATCGCGGGCGTGGTATTCCAGCCGATCATCTCGAAAGTATTTTTGAACGATTCCACCAAGTCGATGCTTCCGATTCACGTCAAATGGGAGGCACAGGCTTAGGTTTGGCGATCTGTCGCAGTATTGTCCAACAACATGGTGGCAAGATATGGGTCGAGAGTGTATTGTCAGAAGGCAGTACCTTTTCATTTACCATTCCCCATCGCATAAGCTAAGAATAATTGTAGAGTCGAGCGAAGCTCGACTCTACAATTATTGGTTTTTTGGACACCATTTAAGAACTGTCTAGATCCCCCCCAGCCCCCCTTAAAAAGGGGGGAGAATTTAATTCTTCCCCCTTTTTAAGGGGGATTGAGGGGGATTTCTTAGAGTCACAGTAGAAAGTAATTTATTTGATTTGCAATCCTAAGAGGAGATTCTAAATTTATGACGACCAAATCAATTTTACTTATTGATGACGAGCCAAATATTGCGGAAGTCATTGCTGTATGCCTAGAAAGCTTTAAAGGATGGAAAGTACAAAAGGCTAATTCTGGCAAAGCAGGACTTAGCCTTTTGGAAACCCTCAAGCCTGACGCAATCCTCCTTGATGTGATGATGCCGACAATGGATGGCATCACCGTCTATCAAAACTTGCAAAAAAATCCACTTACTCAAAATATTCCCGTAATCTTCTTAACAGCGAAGGTACAGGTAAGCGATCGCGAACGATTTGCCCAGTTAGGAGTAGTAGGAACAATCGCCAAGCCCTTTGAGCCTCTCAAAATTTCCGATCAAATTGCCGAGATGCTTGGTTGGTAATTCCGATCTCTCAGATTGTCCTCATTTTTGTTTTTTACACTAGTGACTAGTAATTAAAAAACAAAATGGAAACGCAACGTGCATCTAGTAAAACGATTTTATTGATTGATGATGAAGACTACATTCTCCAAATTGTAGAGGCTTGTATAGATAATTTCAGCGATTGGCGACCAGTGATCGCGACTTCTGGCGACAAAGGATTAGCCGCAGCAGCTCAGGCAAAACCTGATGCAATTTTGCTGGACATGATGATGCCAAATATGGATGGGTTTACCTTCCTCAAAAACTTAAAAGCCGATCCTCAACTTGCTGATATCCCTGTTGTACTTATCACCGCTCGCGTAGATCTGCTGGAGCCCCAAAAACTTACCAAACTGGGAGTCAAAGGCGCGATCGCCAAACCCTTTAGTGCGATCAAAATCGTTCCTGAAATTACCAAGATTTTAGGCTGGTAGCTGCGATCGCTTAGCAACATTTTTGCCCAAAAAAATGATTTTTATTTCAGTACAACGAATTATTTGAAAAATACTTCACTAACTACAGATTCTCCTCATCATTCCCTCATTATCTTTTTTAAATCAAGCTCTGTTGTTTGATATTGCAGCTTAGGTCACACAATTTAACTTTATGAAAAACATCAATCTCTTTTATCAATGTCACGTTACTGGTCAAGATTCTGCAATTTGGCAACTGCAATGTCATTTACGCATTATCTATCAACAGTTTGGACAGCAAGTCGTGATCGTCTCACCCCAAAACTGTGAAATTGGTTGGTTTATTCCATCTCAGATTGAAAAGCTTGCCACACAGATTATTCAGGATTTTCAGCTTAATCCTAATCGTCTAACTTGGATTGAGCATGACCCTAATTATGACAGCAGACAAATTTGCACAGAGTACAGTGAAGTCACATTTAAATGGCAACAATTGAATGCCACCAATGCACAGTGGCATTCAATCTCCAATGAGTTAGTATCCTCCTTAATCGCAGACACCGACTATAGCGACTCTTGGAGCAAAATTCATTTATTCACAAACCCTTCGCGACTACTCCAAACAAATTCTTATTTGCAAGAAATAGAAGATTTTACGCCACACGTTCTCTCGGCATAATTGCAAACTAAAAGAGAGTGGCGGTGCTTTGCACCGCCACTCTCTTTTGGTTTTGAGCACAAGCGATCTAAATTCCTGCCTTCACAAAAAACTGCTCTGATGTCACAGCCAAGTTAGGAAATATCTCATCTGTTAATAGCCGATCGCGGCGATAAGTCTCAGGTGGGCGATCGACAAAAAACACGGTCAGACTTCGCATCGGTGGATAAACTACCCACACTCGATCAACTCCAGCATTCAAATAGTCCATCGCTTTCTGGGCTAACTGATTAAAAGTCTGTTCGGGCGATACAATCTCAATCACCAACTCAGGCAATACAGGACAAGGAGTATCCTCACGCCAATCTACAGCAAGGCGATCGTGAGAAACATATAGCAAATCAGGTACAGGAACCCAATCTTGTCCACGTCGTTTGAGGACTACCGACCACTCGACCCTCACTCGCCCACGTCCATCACACCATGCCGAAAGCTCGACCCAAAACACAGTTGTTAAAGAAGAATGAAAAAACTTTGGTGACATTTTTTTTATGCAATCTCCTTCAAATAGTTCATAACTTCCATCAAGGTCGGGCAATTGCAAAAATTGCTCTAATGTCAGCTTTTGCTTTACTTCTGATTCAGGCGTAGTTTTTTCAATAACAACAATGGTCATTTTTTCAACTCCTAGCTGTGATGATTAGCCAACGAGATTTGCGATCGCCGTGATTAAAAAAGGTACAGCCGCCGCATCCCAAAAACCTTCAAAACTTCGCTCAGTCAATAATTGTAAATGTAAAGTAAAAGCATGGGGAAACCCATTAACTTCAAGGCTGATATCTTCAGTTTCCAACGTACAACAAATCTTCTCGCCGTCCGACAGCTCTGCTGCCATAATCTGCATCGTCTCGGCAAGTTGTGATGCTAGCTTACAAAAATCTTTAAACTCACGTTCAGTTAGCTCGATCGCCCAACTGTCAGTCCCCACCAATCCCTTATACAAATCGACATCCGAGCGCAGACCAATCCGCCAACCTTCACCGCTTAACAACTGCTTAGATGTATCTTGAGATGCGAAATTTAGCATAGTAATTAGCAAAGTTGGCGGTGCTAAGCGCCGCCAACTCTAGGGCTTTCAGTCGCTCAAAATTTCAGGCTGGGAAATTTCGTCAGACATTTCCATAATGGCGCGTAAAATCGGCTTCATCATGCGATCGTCATAGTCATCATCTTCATATCGTCTGAGTTTGGCGCGGTTCGCAACTTGAACGGTAATGCGATAACGGTTAGAAGATGCGCTTATCAGTTCTTCGACACGACGAATAATTTGCGATGAGTCAATAGTGTATCGTTTTGCCATAAAACCGAAAGAAAATGGGTCTTTTAAGTTTAACGCGATCGCGCTCATCTTGATCAGATGCAGATTACAAACTTGGAATATTCCCACTAATAAGTAGATGTACATGATTAATCAAAGCAGTTGATCAGAAAAAATTTCAATCAACCAAGTTTTGTGATGTAATATGATGGTCTCGCATAGCTATTATTTGGGGCGGATTCTTCAAATCCATGACTGCAAAGAAAGTACTGGTAATTGACGACAGCATCATGATCCGCAAAATGGTTAAAAGCATTTTGTCGGGCAAATATGATGTCTTAGAAGCAAGTGATGGCAAATCAGGTTTAGATGCTGCTCGCCGAGCCTTTCCTGACCTAATTTTGCTCGATTTTGTGATGCCCAAATACAATGGCTATCAAACCTTACAGGCAATCCGTCGTGTTGAAGGATTACAAAAAGTCCCTGTAATCATGATTTCGGGACTCAAAGAGCAAGTCACCGAGCATGTACCTGAACCGTTCACTGAGTTTGATTTCCTCGAAAAGCCCTTTGAAGCGGATGTATTAGTTGCCCGCATTCAGAACTTTTTGACTCCTGAGACTGCTCAACAAACAAGTTCTGCGGCAACTTCTCGTACTGCACCTGTATCTACTGTGCCTAAAGAGATGCCTCGTGCTGAAGAGCCTAGTCTACAAATGATCGTCAATCGCCTGACCGCGACTGAGACTTTGCTAGTACAAGGGATAGAGAACTTGATTCAGCGCGAAGTTGTGGCGCGGTTTATCGAGTTAAATACTCGAATCGAGCATCAAGACAACGCGATCAAATCCCTGAATCAACGCATGGAAAAAATTTCAGAACAAATTGATCACCAAAACAAAGGTTTGATGGTAATTCTGCGAGAGCTAAAATCCTTGCAAGGCAAATAAAAAAGGGTAGTCGCTAAGCGACTACCCTTTTTTATTTTGACAATTATTTTAACGAGTTGCGATCGTTTCTATCTTAGAAGTATCGACTACTACAACTGGAATATTGGCATCAGAGTTAGTGATCGCATTGTCATCTTCACCATTAGGTGTGGTCAGATAAAGCACGACAAGTGGCAAAGCACCAACAGCAATCCCTAACAAAGCCGGGATATAAAATCCTGCATTAAAGCTCAGGATCAATGCAAACATGAAATTTCCAGCATATATAATCGCTGGGAAAGTGATTTGCTGACGGTTGAGAATTGGTTGATTATTTTTGCCCCAAATTAGTGATGCAACGGTCATAAATAATGAGCCAGTTCCAAACCAACCAAAAAAGTTTTGGTAAGGCATTCCATAAAATTCGCCTGCTTGATGCCATTCCCAGAAAGGATAAGGAGTTTGGCTCATCGCGGGATCAAGTACAAAGTCCCATGATGTCAGCATCAAAGCGCCGAGTGCGATCGCGGCAATCCTATAGCCCCAACCTGTACCGAAGCGCATCAAAGTTGCAGACAGTAAGAAGGCTGAGAAGCCCATATAGAACCATGAAAGGGGAATTGTAAATGGGACTAAGCCAGCGATTTTGTAACCTAATCCGCTCAGATAGGCATAAGCACCAAAAGGAAACCCTGTACTAGTTCCTAATAATTCGCTGCTTACTGACAATCCGATCGCAGGAATGCAAAACGCAAGAGTACGCTTAAGACCGATAGTTTGCTTACCGTAAAGAAATGCGGCGATCGCACCAAAAATCATGTAGGATGCGCCGCCATTTTGCATTCCCCATGAAAAGACCTGCAAACCAGCTTCAGATAAGCTTTCAATAAACTTGGTATTTGGTAGTACAAAAATCAAGCCAAAAAGACCAAACACCATTGAAATTAGGTGCATTCCTAAATTAAGCCATTGTGCGGGGATCGCTCGCCTCATCACGCCATTTACTCCCAGAAATAGTTGAAATTTACTTGTTTACTGCATTTTGATCTGAAACCAGAAGCAATATTTTTGTTGCAGGTGCTGCTGTAAAGCAGCACCTGCAACAAAAATATTGCGGCTCTCTTGATCGCAAATCTCTGTAAGTTTGAATTTTGCTTTAAGTAACTTAACAAAAGTATAAGCTAGCATACCATTCATTTTTGAGTTTGATGTTTACAGTGCTTAGGGACTTATACAAAATAATTGCTCCCAAAAATGTGGTGGCGGGCTAAGCCCGCCACCACATTTTTGGGTTTTATATATTATTTTTCCTTGGAGCTCCCTTAAACAGAGAAAATAGCGCCGCTAAAAGCTACTTCCTCTGTTTATTTTGCTGCCCAAGCGGCTAAAAGCAAGAGAGAAAAGGCGATCGCAAACCATAAAAAATTATTATTGCTATTGGTGTTGGGTTTCTCTAGAGACACTTCACGAAATGGCTTTTTCTCAGTATCACTTGAACTTTTGCTTCTAGCGACGGGTTTAGATTGATAGGTATCAGGCGACTGTAAAATCGGCACTTCAGAGACAACTCCATCCAATTTGCTCAGTTGCGGTGCAGTTAAAACACCCAACATATAACGTGCTGATTTCCGCACACTATTAGTTGGGTGTTTTTTGAGGCCGCGACATATGGCGATCGCTTCCTCCGTTTTACCAACCGCATCGTAGGCATTGGCTAGCCAGATCAGAATTTCACCGCCCAATGTAGTTTCTAAAATAGCTAAAGCGCGAGCGC
The DNA here is from genome assembly GCF_002914585.1 of Pseudanabaena sp. BC1403. Lineage (NCBI taxonomy): Bacteria > Bacillati > Cyanobacteriota > Cyanophyceae > Pseudanabaenales > Pseudanabaenaceae > Pseudanabaena > Pseudanabaena sp. BC1403. The sequence continues at coordinate 4,106 of NZ_PDDM01000013.1, read as the reverse complement.
GATCTAGCAGGGCGATCGCCTGCTGATAGTTGCCACTCTCAAAGTTACTCACCCCTTCTTGATATAGTTGCGATGCTAGTTGCTCAGCACTGATTTCTTCGGACATAAAATAATATGATGATTAGTCGCAAGCATCTTACCTTCTCAATGTGCTTGCTTTCTCTCCTAAATCGTTAAATTAGGGGTGTTTTTGAACGACAATCGACTTAAACCAATTTTCTAAATCAGCTACATTTTTAAAATCCAACAATGCTTCTCCGAGAGATTCTAACTGCGGTAAGGAAAGCGATCGCACTTTTTGCATTTGAGGAGGCGTGAGACTACCGCAACGGCGAGTCAACTGGCGGATTACCATATTGGCTTCTCCTATTTGCAAACCAAATTGTTCACCTTCGCGGCGACCGATTTGTTCACCTTCGCGGCGACCGATTTGTTCACCTTCGCGGCGACCAATTTGTAGGACTTCCTGATAAAAACGAGTTTTAGTGATGTCAGCTTCTCTAAGATCGAGCATTTTCTGGATTTCCTCTATGCTTAATTCAGGAAATTTATTTACTAGTATAGCTTCTACCAAATCTAGTTTTTGTCGAAATTCTTCAGCTGTCTCGATACCGCCTAAAATGCTCTGAGCTAATGATACGACCTCGTTTTCTGGTGTTACTATTAGTTTCAAGATGGCTAAATTGGGGCTTAGGTTTTCTTGAGTTAGTAAATCGTCTAAATATAATCTTTGGACTTGCTTGTTGAGAAGGGTTTGATAGGTTCTTTCTGAGCCTAAATCTTGACTGCGATCGCGCAAGATCAGAAGTCCTCGCCAAAGTCTTGTGATTTTATATTGATGCAGATAAACAAATAAGCCACTAAAGTAACGACCATAAAATTCTTGATCTCGTTGCATTTGGGCTTCGAGAAAAATGATCGGTAAATCAGGATTTTCACTAACTGGTGTTAGCAATCCATCCAAGCGAATTTCTTTTTCCTTGACAACGGGAGCGCTATATTCAAATTGACAATCTTCAGGTATATCCGATAACAATTCGGCAATCAAACTGGGTTGGCTTAAGAAGATTCGGTAAAATAGCTTGTCGGTTTTCATAGATCAACAAAAAATTTCATAAGTTAATTCATCTCGCCAAGAGCCTGTGATGCTTTTAAAGCATGGACAATTTGATAATTGGCAGCAGGTAATTGATAGCTATCTAATTCGTCAACGGTTACCCAGCAAATTTCTGAACAGGCGAGCGTCTGCGGTTCTCCCGAAATATGACGACAGTGATGCACAATCAGACTTACCCGCAGCGTTTCATATTCAAAATCAACTGTGATCAAATGATCGCCAACTTCAACATCGATCGCCAGTTCTTCTTGCAACTCCCGCTTAATGCATTCCGCCGCAGTTTCATGTCCCTCAATCTTGCCGCCAGGAAACTCCCAATATCCCGCCAGTTCACCTTCAGGCAAACGGCGATCAATTAGAATACGTTGGCGATCGCAATCCCAGACCACACCAACACCGATACATCGATACTTTTTAGTTGTTAAATCAGTCATCAAATTAGTCATCCATAAAGTCCAAGCCTTTAGACACTGGAGTTAAGCCTTTTTCTGCTAACCATTCTGGGTTATACATTCGGCTCTGATATCGACCACCACCATCACAGAGAATTGTCGCGATCGTGTGACCTTTGCCCAGTTTTCGCGCCAACTTGACAGCACCAACTGCATTCAACGCCGCCGAACTGCCGATAAATAAGCCATCATGCTTTAGCAAATATTGTGACATCTCAATTACTTGCTGGTCGGTTCCTTGGAAAGCCCCATCTAATCTAGCGCGGTTAAAATTTGCCGTTGCTCGGTTAATGCCAATACCTTCTGTAATTGAATTACCCTCAGCCTTAAATTCGCCCGTTGTAATATAGCTATACAAACCTGAACCAGTCGGGTCAATTAAATAAGTTGCGATCGCAGAATTTTGTTCTTTTAGATAAGCTGTCACACCACCAATTGTGCCTCCAGTCCCAGAAGACATAACGATCCCATCCAGTTCTCCAGCAGTTTGACTCCAAATCTCAGGAGCAGTTGTGTAGTAGTGTGCATCCGAATTAGACATATTCTCAAACTGATTTGCCCAGAAAGCATTTTCAACTTCTTCGGCTCGTTTTCGAGCAACATGATAGTAATTATCAGGGCTAGAGAAAGGCGCAGGATTAGTGAGTTCTACTTGAGCACCCAAAGTCTTGAGCAAATCAATTTTTTCTTGCGATTGATTACTAGGCATCACAATCACACTGCGATAACCACGCGCATTAGCAACAAGAGCGAGTCCAATACCAGTATTACCTGCCGTACCTTCCACAATTGTGCCACCAGCTTTGAGTGTTCCTGCTTTTTCAGCCTCTAACACCATAAACAAAGCAGCTCGATCCTTAACACTACCACCAGGATTCAGAAATTCAGCTTTCCCTAAAATAGTGCAGCCAGTTGCTTCTGAAAGAGACTCAATTTTAATCAGGGGGGTATTACCCACAGAGTTAGCAAAACCAATACGAATATCGCGTGTCATGGAATATTACAAGAGATGAACTACAGCAAAGATTTACAACTTGTTTATTAACTTCAGTATATTTGGGTCTGTAATTAGTTATATAGATATTTGCAAATTTGAGTTTTCTCGGTTTATTGCAGTTACACCCCATTTATTGCAAATAAACGCGCTAGATTAACCAAATCTTGAAAATTAAAATTAGCGATCGCTATATATGCAACGAATGCATTACTTACCAAGCATTACAGATGCTTTACAGACAATATAAGTTCTATATTAAGGTAACCATATGAAATTCTTAGTTGCTATTGATGGCTCTCAAGCTAGCGAAAATGTGCTTGCAAAAGCCTTGACTTTTGCTGCTCCGCTAAAAGCCGAAATTGTCTTGCTGACTGTAGTTGAACCACTCAGCAGCTATATTCCTGAAGTCATGCTGCCCACTGGTGATTGGGTCGGCTGGCGCGGACTTCCTGACATAGAGCTAGAGCGTAAAATTTTGAATGCAGGTCAAGCTCTGCTGCAAAAGGCTCAAGACACTTGTCAATCTGCACAGGTCGATGGTCGTACCAGATTGGAAATAGGTCAACCTCGTGATGTAATTTGCTACGTGGCAAAAGAGGAAAATCCCGATTTATTAATAGTGGGATCGCGAGGATTGGGTTCAGTCGAAAGGCTGATGCTGGGTAGCGTCAGCGATTACGTATTGCACCATTGTGCTTCACCAGTTTTAGTCGTGCGCTAGAATTTAGATCTCCATACATTGTCGATATTAAAAACTGCGATCGATACCTTGGATAATTATCCCATCCGTCAAGTTCTTGTCTGTCAGTATCTCACCTGTACAAAAGATGGTGCGGCTAAAGTTTTGGCAACATTACAACAGCAAAAAATTGCAAATGTAAGTGTAGAAGCTTGCGGATGTATAGGACTATGCGGCTCTGGCCCAATAGTTGTTGTGTTACCAGATAATGTGTATTACTGGCATGTTACGCCTGAAAAATCTCAGGCAATTATTGAAATGCATTTACTTGGCAATGTAGAGATCCCCTCAATGATGCATCCTCGATTACATCCTAACTAACGTCGGTTTGAGTTAAACTTCATAAATTTATTTACATTTATAGCCGTCGCCAAGCGCACTAGAACATAAAACCCAAGAATTGATTGGCGGCGCGAAGCGCCGCCAATCAATTCTTGGGTTTTGATTTGTTCTAAGACAAGTGATACCAAAACACAAAGTGGCGCAGCCATTTTGTGTTTGTATAGTAAAAAAAGGGAAAGATAGGACATATTTATATATGGCTTTCCTAGCAATAGAGCCTTTTAGATGCTAATGCTATGTCCTAACTAGATCTTTTTTTGCTATAAAACCCTTACAGGGTTTGGTCATACCAATTCACAGAAGTGTTGTCACACTTTTGTGAATTGGTATGACTGCAACTATAGCAAAGAAAGGGATAGTTAGGACAATTGACAGAAGGCTTGCTGTACGGCATCCCATAAACTTTCACATTTTCCTATAATCTTACTGACATGATGTTTTAACCTTGCCCAAAATTTC